>CAZZJP010000117.1:0-6405 GCA_964654555.1 uncultured Desulfobulbia bacterium | reverse complement strand
CCTCAACCCTCACCCCCTGCATGATATCCAGGTCACGGCCCTTGACAAAATGTATCCCTCGTTTAACGAGTTTAATAGTATAAATAGACTCCGGACAAAGCAGGGCTGAAATAGCGGTTGCCGCTACCCCGCTGACCATAAGAGGTAAAATAAGGGAATAATCATTGCTCATTTCGAAGACAATGAGCATGGCAGTAAGCGGCGCCCTGGCGGCGGAAGCAAAGACCGCGGCCATGCCCACCAGGGCGTAAGCCCCAACATTGCCGGCAATGCCGGGGAACAGCTGGTTGGCGAGATAGCCAAAGGCCCCGCCGCAGACGGCACCAGTGAAGAGCGAAGGAGCGAAGACACCACCTGAGTTACCGGATCCCAGTGTTAAAGAGGTAGCCAGGGGCTTTAAAAAAATAAGCAGAAATATAAGCAGAAAGGAAACCTTACCCTGTAGAATCTTCTCAATAAAGACAAAGCCAGCCCCATAGATATGGGGGATATTCCCTATCAAAGGCGTATCAAGGTGAAATGTTTCCGGAGAATAAAAGGAGACCCCTGGCAAATAGACATAAGCCAGCCCAAGAAGCCCCAGCACCAAAGCCCCTGTGGCAGGTTTGAGCACCAGGGGAAAACGCCATTTATCAAATGCCGTCTCCGTAAAATCCAGCATATAGATAAACATTACCCCGACCAGAGCGGCGAAAAGCCCAAGAAGGAGATAGAGGAATAGATCCCAGGGTGAACGCATAACATAGCTCGGCACCTCAAAGGCCGGTCTGTCTCCGAGAAACATCCGGCTGATAATACTGGCCGAGACCGAGGCAATCACCACATTGGCGAATAAACGGCCATGAAGTTCCGTCATCAACACCTCGGTGGCAAAGGCTACTCCGGCCAGGGGGGCATTAAAGGTGGCGGCAATCCCGGCTGCCGCCCCGCAGGAGACCAGATTTTTTATTCTCTCTTCCGAGAACCCCAGCCATTGTCCTATTGTCGACCCCATGGCCGAGCCTACCTGAACAATAGGGCCCTCCCGGCCGGCGGAGCCGCCGGTGCCGATACAGAGAGCTGAGGCAATAATTTTGACAACGGCCACCCTTGGCCGGATACGGCCGCCCTGTAAGGTAATGGCCTGCATAACCTCCGGTACTCCGTGCCCCTTGGCCTCCGAAGCAAAATAGGCAATGAGCGGCCCCACTATTAACGCCCCAAGAACGGGGACAATTATATAGGAAAAATTACCGGCAAAGGGCAGAAAATATCCCGCCCCGTGATAGAACTCCGCCTGAATCCAGGCAATGAGATTAATAAAAAAGACCGCCGCCAGGCCCGTCATAGAGCCCACCACGGCGGCAATCAGCATCAGAGAAAAGCCGGCAGCCGAGCTTACGACCAAAAACCTCTCCCTAAGTTGTTTAAACATGGCTTCCTTTAAGAAAAATTCAGCAAGATTTCAAAGCTGTCTCTATAATATTCCGCGGTAAGATGACATAACCGCCACACCCAAGAGGCCAACAATAAACAGCACCGCCAACAACTCAAGGCAGGTGCCTCTATATGGTTATTTTGGGGTGGAGACCTGAGAATTACCCTGATTCCCCTGATTAATGACTTGATAAGACTGTCTATATCCTTTTATATTACATAATATATCAAGATGAATAAAAGAGTTTTTAACAGAATACCCCCATGAAATATTACCGGCGGCTCAACTTTAACGAGGAACAATTCTCAAACTCCCCAGATCTGGACATGCTCTTCAAATCCGGCCAGCACCTCGCCTGCCTCAACAGCCTGGAGCTTGCTATTCGTCAGCAGCGGGGTCTAAGTGTGGTAATCGGCACTATTGGCACCGGCAAAACCACCTTAAGCCGCCAGTTGCTCCGGCTGCTGAGCACAAAAAGCCAAGGTATTCAGGCTCACCTCATTGTTGACCCGGAATGCGCTTCAGTCCGGGAATTTCTCCAGGCCACGAGCCAGCTGTTCGGACTGCGGATGGATAATGAGCCAACGGCAGAGCGATTAAAGGACAATATAAAAAAATACCTCTTTGAGCAGGCGGCGGAGAAGGGCAAAATTCCAGTCCTGATCATTGATGACGGCCAGAAACTCCCCAATTTCTCCCTTGAGATTTTAAATGTCTTTTTAACTTTTGAGATCAACCGTCAGAAACTCCTGCAGGTTGTCATCTTTGCCCGAGAGTTTAACCTCGTTCTACAAAATAAGGCCGACCTCACCGGCCATATTGCAACCCGCGTCAACCTTCGCCCCTTCAGCCTTGGTGAGACGAAGCAGATGATAGCCTTCCGGCTCTCTAAATCTCACCATAAATCGACCGCGGCTCCCAGGATTTTTTCCTCCCCCGCCATCCTGCTGATTTACCTGTTGAGCGGCGGCTATCCCCACCGCATAGTCACCCTCTGCTCCAGATTGATTATCACCCTTTTAATAAAGAACAAACAACGGGCCGGATTATTTGATCTTCTGTCCAGCCTGAAAGACAATGCTCAAAGCGCCCAACCACGCAGGAGAGGTCTGATTATTATCATGGCTCTATGCGTAATCACGGCCATAGTCCTCGGCCCGGAGCTTTTTCATCACCCGAAAGAATCAGGCGTGAAACAAACCATATTACAAAACGCCCTGGCCAAGGCAGAAAAGACAAAACCAGTGTCCCGGATGACAGGAATGCCGCATAGCCCCGTTCAACGGGTAAAACGATTAAAAAGGCGGACAACGGAGCAGGAAACATCCTATGTTCCCATGCAAACTGAACCGGCTGTACTTGGCGAATTGCTGGTTCACCATGGGGATATCATGAGCAAGATGATTGCCAGGGTCTATGGGCGCTATACAAGAAGTAGAATGGAATTAGTGCAAAGAGCCAATAAGGGCCTGAATTTAAAGCAACTGCGGCCTGGAACCATAATTAAATTCCCCGGCGAGGCCGGAATAAATTTCCAGCCCGCGGCTCATGAATTCTGGCTCCAGTTAAAGGTGCTGGATACCCTCAGGGCGGCGGCGGCCGTACTCAAGAACTATCCGGAGAACGCCCCGCCCATAATCATTGTCCCCGCCCGGCCTCCGGCCAGGGATAAGGCCCCGGTCTTTATGATTGTCCTGGAAAAACGCTTTAAAAGGAAAAGCGCGGCGGCGGCAATCCTAAAATCCCTGCCGCCGTCCCTCAGGAAAGAGGCCGTAATCAGACATCAATAACCGTCAGGATAGGAGCATATCTCCCCGCAATAATTTTTAAATACCAGTCTCTCCCCCCTGGCAATCACATAATCCGGCAGCAGGGGTATTTTCCCGCCGCCTCCGGGGGCATCCACCGCGAAATGCGGAATCGCCATGCCTGAGACATGGCCAATTAACGATTTCATAATCGTCAGGCCAGTCTCAATCCTGGTTCGGAAATGGTCGGTGCCGCGCGTCATATCGCCCTGGAAGAGATAATAGGGCCTGACCCGCATGCGGAGTAAACCACGCAATAGCTCCTTTATTACCTCTGAATTGTCATTTACCCCCCGCAGTAACACCGTCTGGCAGCCCAAAGGAATACCGGCATCGGCCAGCCGGCCGCAGGCCGAGGCGGCCTCTGGCGTCAACTCGGCCGGGTGATTAAAATGGGTGTTTATATAGAGGGGATGATAGCGCTTTAACATGGCGCAAAGCTCAGGGGAAACCCGCATGGGTAGAACACAGGGTACCCTGGTGCCGATACGGATTATCTCAACATGGGGAATGGCCCGCACCCCGGCCAGTATCCACTCCAGACGCTCATCTGACAGCAGCAGGGGATCACCGCCCGAGATCAGGACATCCCGAATCGCCGGGGTTCGGCGGATATAATCCAGCCCAAGGGCGATGGTGGCATCATCAATAACCATCCCCGCTGTTCCCACCTTCCTCTTCCGGGTACAGAAACGGCAGTACATGGCGCATTGACTGCTGATTAGAAACAATACCCGATCCGGGTATTTATGCACCAGATTGGCTACGGGACTGAGCGCCTCTTCGGCCAGCGGATCAGCCTCACAAATCACATCCCTTAATTCCTGAGACGAAGGCACGGCCTGCCGCCAGAGGGGATCATCAACATCCCTAATCAATCCCCAGTAGTAGGGATTAATCCGCATGGGATACTGCCGGGATACCGCCTCAATCCCCCCGCTGTCGGCAGCCGGAAAACGGCGGGTAACCTCAGCGGCAGAGATAAGGCTGTCTGCCAACAGACTCTGCCAACTCATAGAGACGGATTATAGAGCCGCGCCGCATCAGTTAGAACCCCGCGCCGGAATAAAACACCTTCACGGCGCAAAAGATCAATCTTACGCCGCCAGAGCGGCCCCTGCTCCTTACCCATGAAGCCGCCAACAGTCAAATCAGCCCTGATTACCCGATGGCACGGTACCTCAGGGGCAAAGGGGTTATGACGCAGGGCCTGCCCAACGGCCCTGGGGGATTGACAGTCAATGGCCGCAGCCAATAATTTATAGGTGGTCACCCGGCCCCTGGGAATACGGCGCACCGCCCTGTATACCCGCTCTTGAAAATCGCTGATTCGCATTTTTTAACTTTGCTCAGAAAGGGCTGGTTTGATGGTCTTCAAGTTATGGCGCTTAATATCCGCCATAATATCCAAGCCAATCTTTAGATGATTGTCAGTAAATTTACAAAATATATTCTTGGCGCTTTCTTTACTCTTTATGCCGCCTTTACGCATGGGCAGGTCAGAGATCAGCATCACCGCCCCGGTGGGCACATTCAAGGCGTATCCCACCGCGAAAAGAGTGGCGATCTCCATATCAATAGCCAGGATGCGATGCTTGAGAATATATTCAATAAATTCCTCGTCAAACTCCCACATCCGGTAATCGGTGGTCAGCATTATACCCGATTTAGGCTTCACCCCCATTTCGGCGCAGATCACCTCCTCACATACCCGGTTAATCCAGAACTCCGGCAGAGCCGGAACATCCTGGGGAAGATAATGTTTGCTGGTACCCTCGTCCCTGATACTGGCGGTGGGGATGATTAAATCACCGATCTCCACCTCGTCGTCGATACCACCGCACATCCCCAGCATTATCACGCACTTGAGATTATCAAGAAAAGAAAGGCAATGCATGATAATCCCGGCCGAAGGGGAGCCCACCCCATGGTTGATAATAGAAACATCACGCTCTTTATCATGCACCACCTGCCAGTAGCCAGCCTTAACGGGATTATCAGTTATTCTGGCGAACTCCTGGACATAACGTTCAAAATTACACAGCAACACATGAGACTGAAATTCATCAACCGTGGAACCGGTATATCTTTCCAGGGTATTACGGGCATAACTGTCGGGACGCAATAATGTCATGGTACTCCTTTTTAATTTGATGGCGTTTAAGGGGCCTTAATAATAGTTTTACGCACCATTATGGTCAAGAGAGAAATTAAAGCGCATTGACCTTAACGTAATTCTGCATTACTTTCTTTTGCCATGAAATTCATAAAAATTCCTCGTGTCACCTGGTTGATCCTAATATTTATCGCCTGGCTGGCCTTTAACTTATTCAGAACGCCTCACCCCGCTGTTTGAACAGTCCCCCAGTCTGCCCCTCAGGTTGAGGAGTCCCGTTTACCAGCCCGGTAGCCCCTGAATTAAACAACATCTAATTTTATTCTGGAGAAACAATATGGTTAGTGACGCCGCTCTGAAGTACGCCATGGAAGAGCATTATTGTCCGCATTGCAATACTCGCTTAAGCTGCTGCAACACCCCGCCCATTCATGTGGGAGACGGACTGGGCTGGGGAACAGATGTTTTTTTTATCTGCTTAAATGATGAGTGTTCGATGTTTATTGACGGCTGGAAATTTATCGAAGAGCAATACGGCAAAACCGCCTCCTATCGTTATATGCTGCTCCCCGGCGAGAAAAAGGGCTCTCCCATGATGGTAGCCAGCAAAATCGCCTTTACTGACGCGGCCATTGACCTTGAGGAATTAAAAAAAGGCAACGAGAGGTATCAGAAAGAACAAAAGGCCATCCAGGAGCTTGAAACCTGCGTGGCGGATAAAAACCCGCAGCCGGCCCTCTGCCTGATAATTGATGAAGAGGCCAATCTCAAGGAACGGCAGCGGGCGGTTAAGCTCATGGAGGAAATTAACGACCTCTCCTGTCTTGACGCCATTCGTAACCACAAATTCCGCCATACAGAAATTGGTCAGGTAGCTGATCTGGCCCTCAGCCGAATGCTGAAAAATTCCTTTCAGAAAGAATGTCCTTATTGCGCCGAAATCATCAAGGCACAGGCCAAGATTTGTAAATATTGCGGCAAGGAAATGGATTAAAATTAATCAACCGCGAATGTAACTATTCAGCGTAATGCCTAAAAGTAACAATAACCACCGGAGTGTAACT
>CAZZJP010000116.1:0-6422 GCA_964654555.1 uncultured Desulfobulbia bacterium | reverse complement strand
TGGGCAGGATGCCGGTATAAAAAAGCACTAACATAATGATAAAGCCGTAAGGCTCAATGCGGGCGTAGGAAACCGCTATTTTCTCAGGCAGCAGTCCCATGAGAATCTTACTGCCGTCCAAAGGCGGCAGGGGCAGAAGATTAAAGACCGCCAGCAGCAGATTAATCCAGATACTGGCACCAAGCATCTTTATTAAGGGGCTGATAATAAAGAGGGGCCAGAGTGATGAGGTGGCGAAAAGCAGTTTCACCATGAGGACACTGATAATGGCCAGGACAAAATTGGTTCCCGGCCCGGCCAGGGATACCCAAATCATATCCCGGCGCGGATCCTTAAAATAACGAGGATCAACCGGCACCGGTTTGGCCCAGCCTATTTTGATCAGGATGAAGCAGATAACCCCGATTGGATCCAGATGTTTGAGCGGGTTAAGGGTTAAACGGCCCATATTAGAAGCGGTTGGATCGCCAAAAAGCCTGGCAATATAGCCATGGGCGTATTCATGGAGAGTGAGGGCGAAGAGTAAAGGCGGGGCCAAGATTATTATTTCTTGCAGGATGGACATCATGAGCCAGTTTGTTGTTCTTGGATAAATTTTTCTTCCTCGGCCCTGTTGTTCACCAGACCGTCTAAACGGGCGTTAAGTAAAGCGGTCAGGAGAAGGCCGATTTCAGGCCCCGGCCCGTATCCCATTTCTAAGAGATCGCGGCCGTTTAAAGAGGTTTTAACATCCCGCAGACGCGTAACATAGAGAGAGACTGCCTGTTCCGTACCTTTATCACCGGCCATGCCCATTAAATATAACAGGGCTTCGCCGCTTAGTCCATAGAGAAGACGATATATCTCGCTGGCCTTAATCGGCTGCCCAGCGGATTTATGGTGCCGCACCGGAGGTTTCTTACCCTTCCGCCTCATTAACTGGGGGATGACCTTACCAGCCAGCCCCAAGGCCGCGCGTTCAGCCGTTAGTTTATCGGCAATCAGGCGCTGCCGTTCACGATCAACCACCTCAAATTTTACGAAAAACTCCATAAGATGAGTGGGCTTGAGCCGGGAGGTGAGGGCCAGGAGGAATACCCGCCATTCAGAACAGGGCCGATCCAGATAGAGCCGTTTATACCAGGCCAGGCCGCGATGAGTCTCGCGCAGAATCTTTTTCAGGCCCTGCTCAAGACGCAGGGCGGGATGCAGAAAGGGCAGAAGCTTAAACTGATTCAGGCGGTAGATGGCAGGTTGGGGATTTTCCTCGGCCAGGATCATTTGGAGTTCGTAAAAGAAACGCCCCCCGGAAAAACGGTCATACATATTCATCTTGATGGCGTTTTTCATTAGCTTGGCCGTTAATTTACCAAGTTTAAAGCCCAGCCGCTGCTCAAAGCGGATGGCCCGAAATACGCGGGTGGGATCTTCGACAAAACTCAAATTATGCAGCACCCGGATCTGGCCGTCACGAAGATCATTCTGGCAGTTAAAAAAATCTACAAGAAGACCGAATTTATCCGGATTCAGGTGAATGGCCATGGCGTTAATGGTAAAATCGCGGCGGAATAGATCAAGCTTAACCGAACTTAACTCCACCGTCGGCATGGCGGCCGGGTATTCATAATACTCAAGGCGGGCGGTGGCCACATCAATCTTGAAGCCGTCCCGCAGTTTAACCACGGCGGTATTAAATTTCTCATGCACCCTGGCCCGGCCTCTCAGCTCTTCGGCAAGGCGGCGGGCAAAGGCAATGCCATCCCCCTCAACCACTATATCAAGATCAAGATTAGCGCTCTTAATAAGAAGATCACGGACAAAACCGCCCACGGCATAGGCCCGGTAATTATAGGCGTGCGCCACCTCGCCGATGGTACAGAGGAGACGTATCATCTTCTTGGAGAGGCTCGCCACCAGCAGGCTGTGAAGATTACGGTTGCGCTCCAGGGAGGGCTGGCCCCCCTGGTGGAGAGCGGCCGGTGAATGAGCCGGATCTTTAATCAGAATATTTAACAGATCGGTGCGGGTAATAACCCCAATGACCTTGTCGGCCGCCACCACCGGAATAAAACGCTGCCGATGACCGATAATAACCTCCTGAATATCGGCCATGGTGGCGCTGGAGGGCAGGACGGCAAAATCCGTGGTCATATAATCATCCACCGGCTGCTCGCCAAGGCCGTGGAAGATAGCCTTTTCCACTACCCGGCGGGAGATGAGACCCCGCACCCGTTCTTTCGCCATAATCGGTAGTACGGTTATGCTGTAACGAGTCAAAATTTCATGGGCCTGGTTGATGGTTATTCCCGGCACCGCGAAGATAACCGGGGCCGACATCAGATCCAGAGCCCGGCTCTCCGGCAGCACATATTTGTGGAGCAGACGCACCAGTTTTTCTTCGGCCTCCACCATGGTCTGATCTTTAATCGTCGCCGAGGCGGCCGAGGCATGGCCGCCGCCGCCAAATTCCTGGGCTATATTACCGACATTGACCTCCGCCATCCGGCTGCGGGCAATAAAATATATCCGGTCACCCATGCGGGCCAGGGCGAAAATAACATTGATATTTTCCAACACCATAAATTTCCGTACCAGGCGGGCAAACTCATCCACATAGGCCGGGGCGTTAACCTTGGCTACCACCATTTGAATCCCCCTGATTGTATAGGTTATGGCCCCGTTAATCATATCATTTAACAGGCCCAGCTCGGCGCTGGAAAGTTCCTGGGCGGTGAACTGACTTATCAGAGAGGTCTGGCCGCCCTCCTCCATGAGCCAGGCGGCGGCGGTGAGATCATCGGGGGTGGTGGAATCAAAGGTAAAGGAACCGGTGTCCTCATGAATGGCGATGAGCATGAGTCCGGCCTCCTCAGGGGTGAGGATAATCCCGCGGCGCTGGAATATCTCAACAATGATCGTGGTGGTGGAACCCATCTCCTTAACCACCTCCAGATCACCACGCATATCGCCGGGGGCATCGGGGTGATGGTCGTATAAATGGAGGCTGAGACCTGGATTTGTCAGGCAGGCCGCGAGTTTGCCAATCCGGCCGGGCTGCCTGGTATCAACCACAATGAGCCTGCTTATTCTGGCAATGTCGATATTTTTAAGGCGTTGAAAGGGGTATTGGCCCCATTGCTTAATATAATCACGGACATTCTTTTCCTGAGAACCGGGAAAAGCCATGAGCGCCTTGGGATAGAGACGGCGGACGGCAACCATGGCAGCCATAGCGTCAAAATCGGCGTGAAGATGAGTAGTGATTAGTTCCATAACCGGCTGTTCAAACGGCAATCCGGGCAGGTGCCAGAATATGAGGCCAGGCCAGCCCTTGAGCGGCCTGAGCCAGGGCCTGATTGGCCAGCGGATGGCCGCCACCCTCTTCACCCCAGATAATATTCACCACATCCCCGGCCGTGAACTCCGCCGGCGGAGCCGCCGGGACATAAGAATCACCATCCTCTACCCGACGCAGCAGACCACCCTCGGTAAGTAGAGCGAGAACCAGGGTAATTACTTTCTGCTCATGGCGGTTGTGCCGTTCACGCAGCGAGGCAATGGTGCTGAGCTTACGGGCGGAAAAATCGCTGAAAATATCGTCTAAGAGATCAAAGGCCAGGGCCAGGCGGTTATAAGGAGTCAGGCGGGGCCGCCGCCAGGCATAATCCCTAAACATCTGACAGGCAAAGGCAAACTCAGCCCCGGCCAGGAAGACAATCCAGGCAATATTCAGCCAGAGCAGAAAGAGAGGCAGGGTGGCGAAGGAACCATAAATAGCGTTATATTTCGCCACCCCGATCTGCAGGCGCACATAAACAGCCTGGATAACAAACCAGCTGACCCCGCCCATGATCCCGCCGGCCAAGGCGGGAAACATGCCAACCCTGGCGTTGGGCAAAAAGCGGTAAAGAATGGAAAAGGTAACAACAACAAGAATTAAGGGCAACAGTTTAAAGATGAAGGCCGCCAACCAGGCAATGGGCAGAACAACGGCTATCCGTTGGAGGATTTTCTGGTTTTGCAGCATGGCCTCAGTGGCAAAGCCGAGGTTAACGCTTAAAGGCAGCAAAATCATCAAGGCCAGATAGTCCATGAGCTTGCGGCCGAATGGCCGCCCCTGCCGGGCCTGCCAGATTACATTCATGGCCTGTTCAATGCGGCCCAAGACGCTTAACACGGCAAAGACCAGACCGATAATACCAAAGGCCCCCAGGGCGGCAAAATCCGTCCGATCAACATAATCAAAAATTTTAGCCACGGCGGTATGCAGATGACCGGCAATCTGTTGATCTTCAGCAGCCGCGGCTGCCGACGGAATACCCTGGCCCGGACGGCTGTCGGCCACAGAGGCCTTCGTGCCGTCCCCTTGCTTTGCAGGGGCAGACTGCGTCTCAAGCGACCCCTCAATCTGATCGACAAAACGAAAGGCGGCCTGCCGCATCTGATCTCCAGCCCCCAGCCCCTTCAGAACCGCCGTTCCCAGGGCCAGAGTGGGAACCAGAGAAAGAACAATGGTAAAGGTCAGGGCGCTGGAGCGCATGGGAATATTGTTCTGCTGGAATTCGCGCCAGAAAACGACAATAATCCGGAAAGCGGCCCAAAGAGCGCGGCGGAACAAAGGGGCATCCACCGCCGGCCGGGGCCAGAGATAGCGCCATATCCTCTCAAGTAGAGAATCCGCGGCAGAGTTGGCAGTCGTCGTCCCGGGGCTCAAAACTAACGGGGCTGGCGGGCCGACAACTGATTATTGATTACCCAGTTCAACCAGTCATATTGTTTATCCGAAAAATTCTTCCTTTTCTGTTTCAAAAAGGCCCGCAGAGCGGCATCAGAGGTAAACGAGACGGAATAAAAGCCCTTGGAATAGGCGCCATGCCCCAGCAGAGAAATCTTACCGTTACCCTCAACCCCCACCATTAAATCATGGTTTTTAAAGGTTTTGGAATCACCAATTACCGAGACGGTGCCATATTTTTCCGCCTTGATATACTGGTAGGAGGCAATGCCGATAATCACCAGCAGAGCCAGAGCGATAAGTGAGATTATCCGGGTGGCGCGGCCATAGACCTGGGGGTTAAAAATATCACGGACCGAAAAAGGGATGTGAGAGCTGATAGCCTGAGAGATATCCTTTTCCCTGGCCAGCATGGGTTTGACCACCATGCCGGTGTAACCCTCAATATCCTTGATGGCATCATCATCAGAGGGATCAACCATGGCGAGATTCAGGATATTATTACCCTCTTTGGCAATGGGCAGTACCGTGTATTTCTGACATAGATAACGAGGGATAGCCCCCTTGACCTCGGGCGAGAATTCATCGTCAATCCTGATAATCGGCACATCCAACTGAGCGGAAAGAATATCCAGCAGTTGATCGTCACTGATAACCCCCATTTTAATGAGGATATAGCCCAGACGGCGGTTACCGCCCACCTGAATCCTTACCGCCTCATCAATATCTTCTATTTTGGCCAGTTTCTTGTGAACCAGGATCTCACCAAGACGCATTTTTTTACCCATATCACTCCCTCCCCGCAATTATTCATTTTCCTAATTATATCACATAATATTGCCTGAATGTACAACAAAAAAATAACCGTTAGCGGCTGCTTGAGGGTATTCGGGAAGAACAGATAAGCGCCAAAACAGTTACTCCGATATTTCGTAACTGCCCACTCTCGTCCGGGCGTATTTTTTATGTAAACAATCAACAAGGTTGAGGGAAGCTGAGAACTACAGTAAGATGAAAATTGATTTTTCAGGTTGCTTATACCATTAGCTAATGTGAAACCCATCCATATTAAAGGGCCTGTAAGGAGAGATAATAATGGCAGACAAGCTGAAGCGGGTTTTATTAGTTGACGACGAAGAGGTAATCCGAGAGGTATTATCCGCCATTCTGACCGCTAACGGCTATGAGGTGGAACTGGCGGCCAACGGCAAGACCGCCATGGCTAAGGTGGAGAAAGAGTTCTTCGATCATATCATTACCGACATTGATATGCCGGTAATGGACGGCCTGACCTTCATCAAAAAGCTGCGGGAAAACGCCGTTGATTCCATCATTACCGTAATCTCCGGTCACGCCGAGCTTGAGAATGCCAAGGAGGCCTTTAAACTGGGGGCCAGCGATTTCATCGCCAAACCCTTTCAGTCTGATGATGAAATTGTCCTCACCCTCCAGCAGGCCGAGGAGAAGGCCCGGCTGCGCAAAGAAAACTGCCGCCTGCAGAGGGAGCTGGAAGATAAATATATCTTTGCCAATATTGTCGCCAAAAGCCGGGGCATGCACCATATATTCGCCACTATTCAGAAGATTGCCAATTATAAGACCACGGTATTAATCACCGGCGAATCCGGCACCGGCAAGGAGCTTATCGCCAGAGCCATCCACTATAACAGCAAACGCCGTCACAAGGCCATTGTTGACCTCAACTGCG
>CAZZJP010000115.1:0-6424 GCA_964654555.1 uncultured Desulfobulbia bacterium | reverse complement strand
CCGGTCAATGTCCGAATATTTTTTTGTCCGGACGGGTCATTAATAAATGATGGACAGTGAAATGTATCAGCAATCACTTTTTGAGATCCTCACCTTTAATATTGTTAAGCCGTTGAAACTGGCCATGGTATCTGCTGAGAAGAAAAGCGGCTTGTCCCGTGAGCAGATCGTAGATCAGATGAATGATCTGGCGGAACAATACGGTTTACGGTTGACCAAAGGGAATGGCCGAAATCTCACTATAGACACCCTGGAAAAATGGTTAAACAGCAAGGATCGGAGCCGGGTCATTAATATTAAGGCTTTGCCTGTCTATTGTCGGGTGGTGGGAAGTAACGAGCCAATTGCGGAGTTAATAAAGCCCCTGGGCGGCATGCTTATCGGACAAAAGGACGCCAAGCTGCTGGCCTGGGCCAAACAATATCATCGGGCGAAAGATGCCCGGCAGGTTATGAAAAAGATAGAGGCGGAATTATAAACATTAAAGGAGGCAATGTATGAGAGCGAAAACTGGTGACATTATACCACGACCAGGTAGTTCAATATGTCAAAATCCGGCTGAGGAGAGGGAGATGGCCCGTTTATTAAAAAAAACAGGAACGAAGAGGCGCCTCAAAGAGGAACTACGATGAACCTAAGCGGTGCTTTTCTTATTGCCATTCATATCTCTCTTTTATTTCTTAGTATTTTTTTTGGATACAGAGAGGAGGAATCTGTAAGTCTCTGCTTTGTCGTTTTTTTATTGGTCGGACTCCTTGGATACGGAATTGGCACGGGCGTTAAAACACTTGTAGGACTATTTAATTTTTAAGGAGAAAGCATGAGAAATACCGAGGCAATAAAAAAATGGATGAAGGATAACCGTTGGCGGTTGTGTGATATCCGGCGTGCCCTGGGATTAGTGCACCATACACAGATATGGGAAACCATTAAGGGGAAGCGGTCTGATCGGCGGACGCTCAAATGGTTTCTCAAGCATGGTTGCCCAGTGGAGTATCTCGGGCTGCCGAATGATATTGATCCGCAAGAAATATTGAAGGAGGCTGCATGAAAATTAAGAACCGGAACGACGAAAAGGGATCTCTCCGGCAAACGGCCAATACTGAGGCCTGTTGCGTAAACAAATGTCCTCATATGCAATCCCTGCAATCGCTGCCATGTCCCTGTAAGAACCTCCCGGAACCATTTGGTGGTCGACTATGCCGTTCATTAAGGCCTCGGCACATTGAACGTGACGTATTGCGGCAAGCACAAGCCTGCGGCGTAGATGAGAATCTTGCCATGGAATGCGCTTTAGACGCTTTGTCGGTGTTGCACGCACGAAGGCGACGATGTCGGAATGGTGAGCTTCGACCCAATCGAGCCAATCTCCGGCCTCCAGAGAGGCAAGGTCTTCTCGCAAGAGTTCTACATCTTTGTCGGTCATGGAGTCAAAGAGTTCAACTGCGAATGATCTGCATTGGGAGGCATAACGGCTAAGCGGCATGAGTCTTCTCCTTGTGTGAAATGTTTGTTGTGAGAGACATACAGAGTAGCACAAAGGGGATGTTTTTAACAATAATTTTAAGGGGATTAAAATGGCTGGAGAATTGGTGGAGATGCTGGAGAAGTTGCCGGAGCGGGAGAAGAAACGCCTGGCCGAGCTTGAAGTGGTTATTAAAAAGGATTTAAAAGCATTTCTGCGGGTAGGTGCCGCTTTGGCTGAAATCAGCAATAATCGGCTGTATCGTCAGGATTACCACACCTTCCCTGACTATTTGAAGGGCACATGGGATTTAGGAGAATCAAGAGGATATCAACTTATTGACGCTCATGTCGTGGTTGATAAGCTGAAAACCTCCACCAATGGTGGAGGTTTTGAAATACTCCCCCAAAATGAGCGGCAAACCCGCCCACTCATTAAATATAAGGATGATCCAGAAAAACTGGCTCAGATATGGAACCGGGCGGTGGAGACCGCCCCGGATGGCAAGGTAACCGCCAAACGGGTGCAGTTAGCCTTGTTCGATGTGCTTGGTAAAAAGACCAAGGATGATACCGGCAAACGGCGGGCCGCCGTCCGCAGAGACAAAGGGGTAAGCGAGCCATTCAAGGAGGCTTTTGAGACCATGTTGCAGGAACTGGAACGGGAGAGCATGAGCCGTTACAAGACCTCAAACCGGCAGTCGATGATTAACCATATAGATGGTCTGCGAGCAGTTATCAGCGAGGAAGGGGATAGATTTGGGTATGACCATTGGGGCAAAAGTGACCATAAAAAGCTGACAAATGCCGGTTTGACTCTCTATCGGAAGCGGCAGATAGGCGAGAAAAAAGATCCTCAACTTATGGCCTATCTGATTATCGAAAAGGCTGATAACACAGTACCTGGCTGGCAGTTTGTAAAAGAATACACGGAAGAAGCGGAATGTGATGCCGACCTTGGCAGATTGATAGAAAGCGATACTGCTGTGAGGTGCTAACCATGGCGGTCAAGGATAAATATTCGGCGGCGGAGCTTGTTGAGTTCGGTTTACCTGGTCTGCCGAGGACAGAGAGGGGGACACGGCTCAATGCAAAAAAAGAAGGCTGGGTATCAGTCAAAGAGCCCTGTAAGGGTGGATACGCCAACCTGTATGTTTTTGCCATGCTGCCCGAAGATGTCAAAGAGAAGATCACCATGGTCGAACTCCATCCCCTTGATCTCCACCCGGCGCCAACAGTAGAAAAATCCATGGTCAAACAGGAAGATCATCATCTGCCTACCCTGGCATGCCTCAAGGGCTGGCAGCGCAAAGTGATGGACTCCCGTCTCGCTATCCTGAAGGCTATAGATGAACTTGAACCCATATATGGCACCAATAAGGCCATTGCCACCCTGATTAAACGGATCAATGAAGAAAAGCTGCCGGGCAGTCTGCATCATCTATATAAGGTAATCCCCGCGGCCAACGCCCGCGGCGGCACTGACGGCAAGCGCACCCTGTCTCGCACCTCAATCTACCGTTGGCGGCGGGAAGTGAAGAAGGGCATCGCCGCCCTGGCCCCAGCCACGGTGGAAAAATTGGAGATCCCCGCCTGGGCGCCGTATTTTCTGGAGTGCTACCAGCGTCCCCAAAATCCATCAGTCCCGGAGGCCATGGAGGAGATGCCGGCCATCCTGCCGGATAATGTCCCCATGCCAAGCTACTCCCAGGTTATCAGGTTTCAGCGCAAGCGCAGCCGCCTGGATCAGGAGCGGGGCCGCAAGACCGGCTCAGCCTTCAAGGCATTAAAGGGCTACCGGAAACGAGACACCAGCGAGTTAAAACCCTTGGATGTAGGGGTTTGCGACGGACATTCGTTTAAAGCAAAAATAGCTCACCCCGTGCACGGCCAGCCCTTTAAACCAGAGGTCTGCGCCGTGCTTGATGCAGCCACCAGGGTGGTTACCGGTTGGTGGGCGGGCCTGGCGGAGTCGGCCGTCACGGTGGGTGGGGCAGTACGGCATTCGGCGGTGGTCAACGACGATAAACGATATGGCGGCATCTATAACACCCTATATACTGATGGTGGCTCCGGCAATAAAGCTAAGATCAATACTGACGAATTTGCCGGGCTCTTCCCGCGGATAGGTACCATCCACAAGACGGGCATTCCCGGCAACGCCCAAGGCCGCGGCCTTATTGAACGGCTGAATAAATCTTTATGGATCAGGGCCGCCAAAAAGCTCGTTACCTTCGTGGGCCGGGAGATGGATAAATTAACCGAGCGCAACATGTATCTGATAATGGACAAGGAGGTACGGAATAAAGCCCAGGCGGACTTCCTGCTCTCCTGGCCCGCCTTTTTAAAGTTTTGCCAGCAGGAGGTTGAGGCCTATAACCGCCGCCCTCATTCTGAACTGCCGAAGATTATTGACCCTCATAGCGGCCGCAAGCGGCATATGTGCCCGCTTGAGATGTGGGCCTGGCATATAAGCCAAGGCTGGGAGCAGGAGGATCATCAACTTAGCGAGCAGGAGATAGAGGTGATGTTCCTGCCCCGGGTTAAGCGTACCGTAAAGCGTGCCCAGGTCTCTTTGTTCGGCAACACCTATTTTAACACAGTTCTGGAGGACTACCATGGTGAGAATGTGCAGGTTGCCTACGACATACACGACGGTGAAAAGGTGCAGATATGGGATAAGGACGATCGGCTGATCTGCTACGCTATTTTTGAGAAAAACAAGACCAGCTACTTCCCCATGAGCGAGGTGGAACATGCCAGAGAGCAACGGGCAAAACGACGCGCCAAAATAAAGAACATGCAGCTTGACGAAGTTGAGCTGGAGCGCCGCGGCGTGGTGGAAATAGATGCCGCCCCGGTCAATGTGATCGCCATGCCCACTTCAAACAAAATCACCATTGACCGGGAGAAATTGGCAGCGGAAATGGCCGACGAAGGGGCGGCGGTGGAGATTCCCCGGGATGACCGGGGTAAATACCGCTTCTGGCAGGGGTTAGATGCCGCCCTTACCGCCGGGACGCCTCTGTCTGTAAAGGAATTAAGATTTTACGAAGCATACCGTAACACCCGCAGTTACCGGGCATTTAAGGCGGTGGAGGAAGACCTGACTATCGGGAATCAAGGGTTGGAAAATCTGCAACAGGCTGCCTTGTAGTCATGATCTAATAAAAAAGGAGCCGCGCGGCAACACGGCTCCCAAACCGGCCTTCCGGCCAATCAATACTAAACAGGAGGAATTATGCCAGATTTTAAAGATAAAGGCAAGAGGGGTGAGGTATTGGCGCTGACCACAGCGCCTCTCACCAACGTCAGCCTCTGTATGCAGGCGCTCACCCGCGCTGTGGATAGACCAAGCCACTTGCCGGGCATGGTCTGTTTTTATGGCCCGTCAGGGTGGGGTAAATCAACAGCGGCGGCCTATGCCGCCAATAAACAGCGGGCTTATTACATTGAGTGCAAGTCCACATGGACACGCAAGGCGGTACTCATGGCAATCTGCAAGGATATGGGCATTGCCCCGGCCAATACCATCTATGAAATGGCCGACCAGGTCTGCGAGCAGCTGGCCTCCTCCATGCTGCCCCTCATCATCGACGAGCTGGATCACTTAGTCAATAAGCAGGCGGTGGAGATCGTCCGGGATATTTATGAGGGCAGCGGCGCGGCCATCCTCCTTATCGGAGAGGAGCGGTTGCCGGAGAAGCTAAAGCGCTGGGAGCGTTTCCACGGCCGTATCCTGGATTGGGTACCGGCCCAACCATCTGACCTGGACGATTGCCGCCACCTGGCCCGTCTATACTGCCGGGCGGTGGATATTGCCGATGACCTGCTCACCGCCATTTACAAGGCCAGTCATGGTTCCGCCCGGCGGATCTGCGTTAATCTTGAGCGGGTGCAGGACGAGGCCATGAGCCAGGGATTGGCGGAGATTAACCTGGCCGACTGGGGGCAACGAGAGTTCTTCACCGGTGAAGCCCCTGTCCGGAGGGTACGATGATCACCCGCAAACCAGCAGATAAACTAAATGGCTATGATACCCGTGAGGCGGTATGGCAGGCCATCCGCCGTCTCAAGCGCTTTACTATCCCTGAACTGCATATGGAAACAACCATGACGGTTGACTCGGTGCGTGATTACTGCATCGGGCTGAGCAAGGCCGGATACATCGAGCGGGTAGGAGAAGTCAAGCCTGCCAAGACCACGGCAGCGGTCTGGAAGCTCACCCGTGACGTGGGGGTTATCGCTCCCAGGGTCAAAAAGAACGGCACCCTGGTTGTCCAGGGCCTGGGGCGCGAGCAGATGTGGCGCACCATGCGGATACTCGGCAAATTTTGTATTCGGCGGCTGGTAGTCTCTGCCTCCACTGAAGAGTGCGTGATAAAGGATGTCAGCGCCAGGGACTACTGCATCATGCTCTGCCATGCCGGGTACCTGCGGCGCACCGCCCCAGGGTGCTATCTCTTTCTGCAATCTCGTTATACCGGCCCCCGGCCGCCCATGATCCAGCGCACGAAACAAGTCTATGATCCCAACCTGGGCAGGGTCATGTGGCGCACAGGAGATAAGGAGGCTGCTAATGGTAAATGAAGATAGGTTGATTCTGCTGGCCCAGGCGGTGGCCGAGGCAGGCAGCCAGGCCAAGGTCGCCAAGACCCTGGGCTATAGCCCGACAGCGGTAAATCAGGCCCTGCGCGGTACCTATGGTGGCGGCTTGGATACCCTGCTGAACCGGGTTGAAGAGGTCTACAGCAGCCGGGAGGTCGATTGCCCGGCCCTGGGGATAATCCCCCTGCATATATGCGTAAAAGAACGGCGGCGGCTATTTTCATCCGCCAATGCTTTGCGGGTGCGGATGTACCGGATGTGTAAACGATGCGAAAATAATACGGATAATTAAAAAGGGGGAAAACACCATGTCAAACTTAGATAATCAACGCTTACAGATGACCCGCTCGGC
>CAZZJP010000114.1:0-6468 GCA_964654555.1 uncultured Desulfobulbia bacterium | reverse complement strand
GGCGGCAGATATTATGGAAATATTTCATTAATTTCCTCGGGCCGCCGGCCTTATCGAGAGCCGCACTGAGGGTGGCAGCCGGGTCAGCCGCCAGGAGCGCCTCAGCACTTTTAGCCCCCGGATGACAGGCGCTGCAGGTAAAGGCATCGGTATAGGGATAGGTAGAATATTTCTCTTTACCCTTAAGATAGGCCTTGGCATGCTGGGCGTGGCTAAATGAATTAACGTGTTTTCTGTCCTTGGGCAGCCCCTTGATCGAAGCCATATTAGCCTGAGTATTAATATTTATAACCTGAGGTATCCCCCTGGCCTGAGCCGACACCATCGGCACTGCCGCCATCAGGGCGAAACCGCCGATTACCGCCAAAAATCTTTTGTTCACAATTTTATCCATTCTTACCTCCTTTAACCTGAATTGACTGTTTCGGGACTCCCGCTAACATTGCGGACGGCGCTCCCGGCCTTTGTCAATACTCTACGGACGATGGGCAGTTTTAAATAGAGGACATCACCCCAAAGCGGGTGACACGGGAGGAGACAAGGATAGATGTCTACATGATAACTACTTGATTAGATAAGCAAAAAAACAACAGGCCAAATCATAATTTTACCAGACCGCCCGGATGCCAAGCCCCTTGCGGATGGCATCAACCTTACGTTCCAGCTCTACCCGCCAGGTCGCGTGAATACGAGCGGCAGCCGGAGCGATTAGCTCAGGCAGGCCGTAGACCAGACGATCCACCGCCCCGCTGGACTCAATTACCGCCTCAATGGATCGAGCCCCGAATTTATATCTGGCCAGCAATAAGCGAAGCAGGAGGCCGGAGGTCTTGCGGGCCGCCTGCTTCCAGTGGGTATCCATCTGGTGGGAAATAATAAAGGCCCGTTTCATCAGAATCCGCCTTAAATCCTCAAGCTCCATGGGGCTGGCGGAATCCGAGAAAAGATGCTCACCCATATTAATGCCTTCAATATCAAGAACGACCCGCAGGCGGCTCATGAAATCGGGAATTTTCAGGGTCTTTGTCAGTTGCAGGGCCCTGGGGTCATCATCTGTCAGCAACCGTTCCATATCCTCCCAGCTGGCTTTTACTCCCCCGGCAAAGACGAAAATAGCCCGGCCAATATTGTAAGGGGTGCCATTGACATAGGTAACGCCATCCTGCATGGCGGGCAGAAAATAACGTAAATAACCGAATTCGTGATTATCATAACGGCAGTCGAATTCATCCCAGAAGACGATGGGTATCTTGCCTTTGGCGACCGTGGCCCGCACCGGCTCAATGGCGAAATTGATCTCAGCAGGGCCGCTGAACTGGGTGAGATTAAATTCAAAAAATTCAAAGGGATCGCTGGCAAACTTCCCGGCAATTACCCTGGCGACCTCCTTCACAGAAAAAGATTTACCGGAACCGGGAGGGCCGAATACTCCGACACACAAAGGGCGCTGTACCCTCTGACGCATGGCATAAGACGACATGACATGCTGCAGGGTTACCACCGGTTCAATCTCCACCGGATCAGTGGTGCGCAGGTTGCCGACATGATAGAGCCGCAGGCGCTCAAAGCCCCGTTTCCAGCTCACCTCTTCCTTCAGATGATGCAAGACCTCACAGATTACCGTCAGGGCCTGGGACGGTGCCTGAGGCTGTCCTGCCAGCTCAAGGGCATAGGCGGATTTAAAGGGGAAAAGAGCCCGCAAGGCCTTCTTCTTCTCGGCATCCCAGGCCTGACAGGCCACCTTCTCAAGATTCCTGTCAAAATTCAGCGCCTTGTGGGCCAGTTCAATAAAATAAGGGTCAGCCCGCAGCTCAGTAGTGGAACATGACCGGCCATTTTGAAACGAAGCCGAAAAATCCAGGCGCGGCAAATGGAGACCGTTGGCAAAGGAATAACCCTGGTCATAGAGGAGATACCAGTTGGCCAGCACTCGGCGTGAAAAATCGTAGAAATAATTACGGCAGAAAGGCGGGCCGCCGGCCTCGAGACAATCCCTGACCAGCATGGAGGTAAGCAAGGTATCATAGCAGGGAGTAGAGCCCTTGTAGCGGGGGGAGCTTTTTTCGGGCAGACTGCCCGGCCGGTGGCGGAAATAATAGCCGTCCGGGCCCAGATAAAGGATACCGTGGGGATACATCTCCACCATAATATGGCAGCAAAAGCGGCTGGCCGCAGAGTCCCACAATCCTACTTCAGGAGATCTTAAGGCCTTGATGGCCATGGCCACAATAGATTCCCAGTTCACCGAGGAATCCATTTCCATCCTGGTAGTCTCAAGATCAGCGAGACGGCACAGGAGATGAAAATCGGTTTTGAACCGCAGCGCCCAATCCTGCCAGTGAGCGGCACTGATCCCCATGGCAATGACCCAGGGCTTCTCATTACTGCTTAGAAGCTCAGCGGCCAGACATGGCGGGCGGCCGGAATCATCAATGATGACAATCCCGGAGTTGCCGCTAATCACCCCCTCGTGCTTTGCGAGTTCAAGCTGGTTATATTCAGGAATACGCCCCTCTGAGGGCAGGATCTGCTGGAACATGAACCAACCGTGCCCCGTATCCTTGTCAGCGGCCCGCTGACGAAATATCTGATAAATATCCTTGGGCTCCCCATAGCTGACGGCATTAATCACCGGGCTTTTTTCAAGGGAAGCTATATAACCGGACAACCAGGCCCGACACTGTGCAAGGCGGCCCTTCTCGACCTTAACCGGCCCGGCGAGAAGTTCAATAAAATCACCGGGATTATAGCCATAGGCCGGCAGACTGCCCTCAGCCAGGAGACTGACCTCCTTGATGGGTAAATTGACAATCCTGACCTTGGAGCCGATGAGGAGTAATTTTGAGCCGTTATCAGACATAACATTCCCCCGCCGTAGATATTATGATAGACCTGTCGGCGGGCATAGCCCCGCCCTGCCCGGTTCAAAGCAGCTTATCCGCCCCGGCTGAACAGTTCCCCGTCCTCTTTTATAATTGCGAGAAGAGGGGGGCTTAAGATTTATCAACCGCCGCGGTCATCTTGGAAAAATCACCCACCCGCAAAAAAAGTTCGGCAATGACTGTCAGCAGGTGGAGGCGGTTATTACGAACAGCAAGATTATCGGTCATCACCATGACTTTATCAAAAAACACGTCCACCGGCTCCTTCATCCTGAGAATAATATCCAGGGCCTCGGTGTATTTTTGATCCTCTAAAAGAGGCAGAGCCAGGGCGCTTACCTCTTGCAGACGATGGTATAAATCCTTCTCCGCCGCCGTCTCAAAGAGTCCAGGATCTACCTCTGCCGCCTCGTGGCCCTTAATAATATTCATGACCCGTTTAAAGGAACCGGCCAGGAGCGCAAAGCTGTCCTCACGGCTGATGGCAATAAGCGCCTCCAGACGGCATTGACAGTCGACAATATCCGTAAACGATACCGAGACTACGGCCTCAACGGCCTCCGCTGCCCGACCCCGGCTGATCTGGTCGTTCACGAAACGGCCCTTGATAAAATCAAGGGCCTGGGCCTGAGCCTCAGCCGGTTCAACCGTTAATTTATCACCGTAGAGCCGCAGGGCCTCGTTCAGACAGTCGATGAGAGGCAGGGATAGATTACGCTGCAAGATAATATGAATAAGCCCCAGGGCCTGACGACGAAGACCGAAGGGATCGGCAGTACCCGATGGCCGCTGGCCGATTCCAAAGCAGCCAGCCAGGGTGTCCAGACGGTCAGCCATGCTTACCACCGCCCCAGCCAGACTGCCAGGCAGAGGGCTGCCGGCCCGTACCGGCATATAATGCTCGGCAATAGCCTGGGCAGTCTCGGCTGATTCACCATTTAGAAGGGCGTAATCACGGCCCATGAGCCCCTGCAGACTGGGAAATTCATTAACCATCTCGGTGATAAGGTCGGCCTTGGCCAGATAGGCGGCCCGTGAGACGGTCTGGGTGAGTTCCGGGGATATAATAGCGGCTATCTTCTCGGCCAGGGCCTGGACACGGATAGTCTTCTCCCGCATGGTACCCAACTGGGCCTGAAATATGATGCCCTCAAGATCAGCAACCCGCTCCTCAAGTTTACGGCGCTGATCCTCCCGAAAGAAGAAAAGTCCGTCCTCCAGACGGGCTCTTAGTACCCGTTGATGACCCTCGGCCCCCACGACAGCGTCTTTTACCCTGGTATTATTGACGGCGACAAAATCAGCCAGCAGCCGGCCGTTATCATCGACAATGGCAAAATATTTCTGATGTTCACGCATTGAGGTAATAAGGGCGTCTTTGGGAAGTTCAAGGAATTTTTCATCAAAGGTACCGCGAATGGCATGGGGGAATTCCACGAGATTGGCCACCGTTGCCATTAATTCGGCATCCGGCAATATCGTACCGCCTGAGCCCTGAGCGGCCCTGGTTATTTCTGTTAGAACCGCGGCCTTTCGTTCCTCGGGATCAGCGATGACATGATGTTCTCTGAGGGCCGCTATATATTGCTCATAATTTTTGACCTCAATGGCCTGGGGGGCCATAAAACGATGTCCATAAGTCAGAGTTCCGGTTTCGCCGGCACCCTCCACCGTACAGGGCACCACCTCGCCATCATAGATGGCCATAAGCCATTGAATAGGCCGGGCGAAGGCAGTGCGGCTTGCCCCCCAGCGCATTGACTTGGGGAAGGAGATTGATTTTATAAGTTCGGGCAGCAGGCTGCTGAGTAATTCCCTGGTCTCCCGGCCCCGGCGTTCCTGTCGAATCATCAGATAATCACCCTTGGCGGTATTAATTATCTGAATATCAGTCAGAGAAGCCCCGCGTGATTTAACAAAACCAAGCGCCGCTTTGGTCGGCTGACCCTTGGCGTCAAAAGCGGCTTTTTTAGGCGGCCCGGTAATTTCCTCTGTTTTGTCCGGCTGCCTGCCGGCCAGATCATCAACACTTATGGTCAAACGACGGGGAGTAACCGCTCCCTTAATCTCACCATGCGCCAGTTCCATCTCCGACAGAGCGGCGGCAAAATTTTCCTGCAGACTGCGTAAGGCTGGCAGAAGATAGCCGGCTGGAATCTCTTCACTGCCAATTTCAAAGATAAATTGATTATTCATAATTAATTATATTGTTATTGTAACTACTCACCATATGACCGCCAAAATGGCAATAACTACCGGAATTGTAACTGCTTGCAGGGTGCCGGAGATTTTTTCAAGCAGTCTGAGGCAGAATATTAGTCATATGTAAGTCAGGCTGATCGGAAAAAGATTCGGTACCCTGTGAGCAGTCACTTGTTATTCAGGTATTTTTTCAGACACAACTACATAGTTAAAGGAGGTGTACGACCTAAAGGCCAGCCTGCGAGAGCGGCCGCGCAAAACCAGCTTCCAGTTCCGCGAAGGTACTGCCGCCTGGGGCGTAATTCTTAATATTCACCTTAAAACCACGAATATCCGGGTGATCCCGCAATTTCCTTCCCAGGTCTCTGGTCAGCCCCTCAACACTCAATTCCTCCTGCCCCCCGGCCTGCTCCGGCCAGGTTAGATTATGACAGGTAACCGACTCAATCAAGTGAATTAAATCCTCAATCCAGACAAAACGCCGAAAACGGAATTGGACAGTGGCCACCCCCCAGTTGCCAAGGGATTTCGGCAGCCCAGCCGCGGCCGGAGCCGGACTGGGCGCGGCAATGGGAACCCGCAGTTCCATGATTAGATCATCAGTGTCGTGCAGGGAGCCGTGCATCCGGCAGATATACTCCACTGTCGCCGCCTGGCCGTCCTGATTCTTCTTCAGGAAATAGGGAAATTCGATCTCGATATGAGCGGCCTGGGCCTGCAGCTTATCCTTCATGCCGCTCAAAATGGTATGAAAATTCTTTAAATTGACAGCGCCATGTACCCGGTTTAAAATCTCCACAAACCGGCTCATGTGGGTACCCTTGAAGTGATGAGGCAAATTAACGTACATATTGACCATAGCCACGGTCTTCTGGGTGGTATTTTCCTTATCCAGAACCGTAATGGGGTAGGAAATATGTTTCACCCCGACCTTCTTGATATTAATCTTACGAAAATCAGGCAGGTTCTGAATATCTTTCATCTCAGCCAAGATGCCTTTTCACCGCGGCCTTTAAGTTGTCAAGATTGGCAGATTTAACCAGATATTCATCTGAGGCCCAGGATGATATGTCCTGTTTGAACTCCTCATAGGCGGAGCAGAGAATCACCGGCAGGGCGGGATTTAATTCCTTAATCTGGCGCAGGGTCTCCAAGCCGTTCATACCGGGCATATTGATATCAAGAATAATTAGATCAGCGCTTAATTCTCTAAGCTTTTCCATGGCCTCCTCACCGGAATACGCCGAATAAACCTTATAGCCCTCCTCTTCGAGTTCATCGCTGTAAAGGAGATGGATAGATTCCTCATCGTCAACAAGCAAAATATTTTTCATAACTCGGCCTCCCTTAGATATTTAGCGGCATCTTCCGGCGGGGTGGGATT
>CAZZJP010000113.1:0-6474 GCA_964654555.1 uncultured Desulfobulbia bacterium | reverse complement strand
CAGCGCTGAACAGTTGCGCTGGCTGCAGATGATTGAGGACAGCGGTTACAAGATGCTGGAGTTGATCAATAACTCTCTGGAAATCTACCGCATGGAAGAGGGACGATATAATTTTCAGCCGGTGAGGGTGGACTGCGTGGCCATTCTGCGCAAAATTGGCCTTGATCTTCTGGATCAGCTCCAGAGTCGGCGGGTTGAGCTGCGGCTTCTGGTGAACGGCCGGCCGTGCCGTAAGGATGAGCGTTTTATTATTAGTGGAGATGAACTGCTGACCTACAGTATGCTGGCTAATCTTATTAAAAATGCCCTGGAGGCCTCGCCCGTCGGGCAGGCCATTGAGGTTGCCATGCATAAGGCGGAGAATGGGCGTTTAGAAATAATAATTCATAATGACGGGGCTGTGCCCGAGGAGTTGCGTGCCTCATTTTTTGATAAATACGCAACCAGGGGCAAGAGCGGCGGCAGTGGGCTGGGAACCTACAGCGCCCGGCTAATGGCCGTTACCCAGGGTGGAGATATAACCATGTGTTCATCCGGGGCTCAGGGCACCTTTGTTGTTATTGGTTTTGGCGGTTCAGCGCAAGGTGATTAATGCTGGCAGTGCTGGCACCAGAAGGTGGCCCGGCCTGCCATGGTGATTTTTTCTATGGCTGTGCCGCAGATGGGGCAGGGCTCACCGGCGCGGCCATAAACCCGGAGTTGGAGCTGAAAATATCCTGGTTTGCCGCCTGCGTTAATAAAATCGGAGATTGTGGAGCCCCCGGCGGCAATAGCTTTTTCGAGAATCTCTTTGGTCGAGGCAATAATACTCTGCCACTCCGGGCGGCTTATATTATTGACCGCTCTTGCCGGTGAAATGGAGGAGGCGAAGGCGATTTCATTGGCGTAGATATTGCCGATGCCCGCTACCACATGACTGTCCATGAGAAAATTCTTCAGGGGCCGCCGACTTTTTCCGACTCTGTTCAGCATATAGTCGGCGGTGAAGTCATTACCGAGGGGTTCTGGCCCCAGGGCGGCAAAAAATTGCCCTTCATCGGCATCTGGGGGCAGTACCCGGAGTGAACCAAAACGGCGGGTATCATTAAAACGCAGCTCCAGGCCGTTATCAAGCCGGCAACATAGATGGTCATGGAGAGCCAGCTCTTGTCCGGCCCTGAATATTCCCAATCGTCCCGTCATGCCGAGATGGATGATTAAGGCGGCACCATTCGCCGTGCTTACAATCAAATATTTAGCCCGCCGGCATACCGCGGTTATAGGTTGACCTTTAATATAGCGCTCAATCTCTGTCTTGGGGATGGGCAGACGAAGGGCCAGGCCGCTGGTCTTGATCCGGGTAATGGTCTTGCCAATGAGCATGGGGGCGATCCCCTGGCAGACTACTTCAACTTCCGGCAGTTCCGGCATCTTTGTTCCCGATAAATTTTGTTTTATTTCCCTGCATGTTCTGATTGATTTGACCTTGAATCCTTTCTGGTATACCTTAGGATTTTATTTTTTATTCTTGGTTTATGGAAATGGGAGAAAATTATGTTCAAAAAAATTATTATAGGTTCGCTGCTGGTTCTGCCGCTGCTGGTTCCGGCCTGGGCCGGGGCGAAGGTAGAGGTGGAGACTACGCCCATTGCTAGCCTGCGCCTGTCTTCCGCCCCTCTTGATACTGCTATCTCCGGGGATGGTCAATCGATATTTGTTCTCACTAAAGACGGCCGGGTGGAAATATATGATCCAGAGGGCCGTCATAAAGGTTCGGTTAAACTAAGCGGCAAGGCAGATCATCTCGCGGTATCTCCAGATGGAACTACTTTGTTTTTAACCGATAGTACCAGTCACAAGGTGCGTATGACGCGCTTAAGTTTTGTGCAAAATATCAGTACTAAAGGCTCGCCGTTCAAGGGGTCAGCCGATGCCCCGGTGGTTATCGCGATATTCAGTGATTATCAATGACCATACTGCGCAAGGGTTAATCCCTTACTTGAGCAGGTGCTCAAGCAATATCCCACTAAGGTCAAGTTGGTTTATAAAGAATTTCCTCTGCGGATGCACCGTTTTTCGCGTCAAGCCTCTCTTGCCGCTATTGCCGCAGGGCGGCAGGGTAAATATTGGCAGATGCATGATAAAATTTTTCAGCATTATAGTAGTTTGAGTATGGCTGAATTCCAGCAATTCGCTCGGGAAATAGGGCTCAATATGCCGCGTTTTGAGCATGACCGCCAAGATTCTGAGGCCATCCGGCGTATTAACGAAGATCTCAGGGAAGGCTTAGCCGCTGGTGTCCATGGGACACCGACAATATTTATTAACGGCCGTCTTCTCCGTCTGCGTACTCTTAAAGGCTTTGATGTGATGATTGAGCAGGAATTACATAAGGACGCGGAGGCTACACCCAGATAGTTTCGTCTTCCTGGTTGTTGGGATTTTTTAGTTGGGCTATTATTTTATCCTTTTTCAGCAATTCTTCCTGGAGCTTTAATAATTCTTCATCGGTCTGTCTCAGACGTTCCGCTAAGGTTTCGGCAAATAGTCTGAAAACGGCATATTGAAATACCCTGGCATTATCTTTGAGTTTATGGTCAAGATTACTGCAGTCCAGCCCTAAGACCATTGTCCTGGCCAGGGCCCAGACGCTGGCCGAACGCGGAGCGCCGTCAATGACCCCCATTTCTCCAAAGAGGTCGCCGCCGCCCTCCAGAATCGCAAAGGTCTTTTCACCCTTGACAATTTTTACCTGCCCGGAGATAAGAAAATAAACCCATTGATCCTTATCGCCTTTGCTTATAATAGTCTCTCCAGCCTCATAGGATTTTAATTTACCCACCTCAAGAAAGGCCTCAATGTCATCATCGGAAAAGGCCTGGAATTTTTTAATTCTTTTAAGCAGCTCAAGAACCTTTTTATTTTCCTTAAGATAGCCGGTTTCCTGCATAATTCTCCCCTCTATTGATATTTTTTGAACATTCTTTTGAATCATAAGGAGTCGGATGGGAATTGTCAAAAAAACTTTTCTCTGTCCTATAGGCTGACTCAACAATTATGGAATGAATGCGCCGTTAATTTTTGATGTCGGTCAGCATTGTTTTCACGAGAGCCGTCAGTATGGGTGCGAAACAACGCGGGGGATAAAAGTTAGCTGTCGAAGGAGTAAAGTTACAATCTTGATTGGCGGTCAACAAAAAAACCGGCCACGTTTTTAACGCGTGGCCGGTTTTTATCAGTGGTGATAGACAATTAATTAATGCGGAGTGCTGTCGTATTTGGCATCACTATGACAGGTCTTGCAGTCACCGCCGCCTGCTATTGCCGGCGGGTTCAGGCTGCCGTCGTTAAGGTGGCAGGCCGCGCAGCTGTCAGTACCCGCGTAAGTGCCTGAGGCGTGGACGCTGTTAGTACCCACGTAAATATTTGCTCCGAGATCGGACACCTGATCGTGGCAGCCGGAGGTGATACATGTTGGGGTGGCTGTGACCTGAGTTGAGTGGTTTAAGTCAATGCTCAAGGAGTCATGGAGCGGAAAACCGCCATGGCAGTCCATGCAATTATTGCCTTTGACTGCTGGTTTGCCAGTTCCCTTGCCGGCGGCGCTGCCAATGAGCCGCCAGTCATTGCTGTCATGGCAGTCAACGCAATAGCCACTTTTTTTGTGAATGGTGAAGATGGGATCGCCGGGATGACAGGAGGCGCAACTGGTTCCGGTACTGCTGACCCGCACGCCGTGAGACCAGGCGTTGTGATTATTGAAACTGGCGGCAATGGCCGTGTGGCAGTCAACGCAGGTATTGGTTGTATTGCCCTCCCGGCCAGCGGCGCTGCCCTTCAGAGTGTGAATCTGGGCGGAATTCAAGGCCACATGGCAGTCTAAGCAATTGTTGTTGTGGACGGTGGAAACGGTATCTCCGCTGTGGCAGGTAACGCAGCTGCTGCCAACCATGAAGGTTACGGTGGTGTTGGAGTGGCTGGCGGCAGGATGAGTACCCCCGCTCAGAGCCGCGGCTTCGGTAGTGTGGCAGACCGAGCAGTTGCCGCCGCCGCTATGGCCGGTGGCGGAGCCCACTAATACCCCTTTGCTGTCATGGCAGGTGGCGCAGCTGTTACGGCCATGAATGCCATTAACCAGATCAGGATTAGAATGGCAGTTCACACAGGCGGTATCCGCGCTGACCTGAGTTGTATGCGGGGGCGGGGTGTGGGTGCTGAAATCGCTGTAAGTGGAGTGGCAGTTAAGGCAGTCGCCGGGGCCGTTGGTCTTGGCGACTCCATAGAGCAGGCCTGTTTTGTTGGCATGGCACAGGCCGCAGTTACTGTTGTGGACACTTTTTACCGGGTCGCCGGTATGACAGACCGCGCATTGCGTGGTGGCCGTCACCAGACCGGTATGATCTCCGGAGGTGGGATGGGCAAAGAAATTGGCGGCTATATCCGTATGGCAGTTGGTGCAGTCGCCGGGGCCGTGTTGGGCGGCCAGGCTGATGAGGACGCCATCGCCGCTGTATTTACCAGTGTCGGCATCATAAGTCAGGTTGTGGCAGGTGGCACAGACCTTGGTGACATGAATACCGGTAATCACGTTTTTATTGCTGTGAAAATGGCACCCGGTACATCTGGGATTGGGATCCACATGGCCGGTATGATCCAGGGCGTTGGGGTGAGAGGTGAAGTCTGCCGCGATACCGCTGTGGCAATCGTAACAAGTACCGGTTTTGCGGACGGCGCCCGCGGGGGTGGGCCATTTGGGGCTGGGGAAGGGCGAAATCAGAGTCGGGGGGCCCGGATAATGGCAGTCGCCGCAATGAAATTTATGGGTATTGGCGATAATATCAGTGGCATTGTGACAATGCACACAACTGGTTCCTGTGCCAGAGATAAAGACATTATGATTCGGATAGGAAGGCTTAAAACCGAGCAGAGTTATATGGCAGGCGGTGCATTTGGTCTTGTAATGTTTACTAACTGCTATTCTGGCCCCGTTGGGGTAATTGGGATCTGCCGGGTCGGGTTGCAGGCCGTCGTAATTATAATATTTGGTTGAGGCATGACAAACCTGGCAGATACCCTTGGGCGGCAGACCGGAACCATCGGCCAGACCGCCGACCTCACCGGAGGCGTAAGTTATATTAGGATCGAAGAATTTGACATCCATTCTGATTTTCTTGCCGTTGGCATCCAACCTGGGGGTGATAATGGTCTTTTTGATTAATTGGCCGTAAATAATGCCGAAGGTACTGCCGTCGTAACTGTTGGGGATTATGCCCTGCACCGTTATTGATCCGGTGCCGCCCGGGGTACCGGGGGTAATGGCGGTACTCTGTACAGCGCTGTTTATTTCATAGGTGTTGCCTGGGTTGTCCTTGCTCAGTACCAGAATCAGACCACGGCCTTTGGAAGTTTTGGCACCCCAGGTGGCAGGATCGGGCCAGAAGGTGGATGAATCAGCGTTGCTATAGGTAAAGGTGGTGGTATTGGCAGCGGTATTAACCTGAATAGAGCCGGAATCAAGGCGGCCGTTTACTAAATAAAGGGCGGTCTCGTCAGTGGACAGCCAGCCGAGTTGCTCTTGGAAATGCGGGTCATGGCAGTCAACACAGCTGGTCGACCAGTCGCCGAGATTTTTATCATGCATGCTTCCCATGGAGGCGGAGGAATGGCTAACCTTGTTGGGCGCGTAACCTCCGCTGCCGTGACATTTGTTACAGACGGCAGCGGTGATGGAGGAATAAGGGGTAGTGCTGTTATTGGCCGCTGGTGAATATTGCCACCACAGGGAGTAGGTATGGCAGTCGCCGCAACTAATGCCGTGGGTCTCATTGTGGGGAGAATCAATAACCGAGGCCGCAGCGTAACTGCAGAGAGCAAAGAAAATTAGCGCGTTAATCAGGCAGATAACTTTTTTCATTTCACTTCTCCGTTAAGTGTATAATATTACGAGCAATTTTGTACTTTGTTCATTTGTGGTGTTCGTATTTAACCGTGAATTATAACTAAAAAACGGGTAATTGCAAGACTAAATTAAGGAAACATGATGGGTAACTATCAGGGCGGGAGAAAACAATCATTAGCGTCGAGCGTCGCATATATAACAGCTCAGACGATAGAATCCAAGTCTTTGAGCTTTTCCATGATGTTGGGCTCATCATCGACATTCTCAAAAATGGCGGCTTCTTTTTTCAGAATATGGATAATAAATTCATCAACGGAAGAATATCCGGCCAGCACTGAGTAGTCCTGAAGCTGTTTATACAGGTCTTTGTTGATTTTTATTTTGGCCATGTCTGTTAGTCAACGCGAAAGTCAAGGTTTGGGGCGTTTAAAAGAGGATATTTAATCTGTCTGGTTGCCAAGTACAGTAAAATAGTTTATTTGCTAATACGTAACTATTATAGCAGGGATGTGGCCGCGGAGTTTAGGGCGGCTTCTTTCCTGGTAACTATTCAGCGTGATGTCTAAAAGTAACAATAACCACCGGAGTGTAACTGT
>CAZZJP010000112.1:0-6523 GCA_964654555.1 uncultured Desulfobulbia bacterium | reverse complement strand
ATCTTACCGGCCAGAATGTCCTGGCTCCAGGGGTTATTGGTACGATTATGGGGTCATTTAGTACGGTCAAATTAATCATGGGGGCGCAGAGCTTTAAAAAACATGTCAGTTTGTGACTATGGTATCCGGTTAAAGTCTTTATATCGCCGGGAGAGTAACTATTTAGCTGCACCCAATCTGCGCTTTCCTGAGCAGTTAGATCTAATCGTTATTTATTCCATCAGGCGGTGGTATCTTGCGGCCTGATCCTGACCTGATAACCTCTCTGCCAATCTCGCTGGCCTTGCGGGATAGAAAACGAAACATAATTCTTGCCTCCGCGTCATCCTTTAAGTCTAAGCTGCGGCGGGCAAGATTTACGGCAGTCTCCAATTCACCAGCGGCCCAGGCCCGTACTGCCGCAGCCATCAAGTTTCCGGCCTGCTCCTCAATCTCGTAAAGAAGTGATATATCCGAGCGGCAACGCCTGCACAACTCACTTTTCCCCCTCAAACGGGCTCGACACACGGGGCAGTGTTCCATATCTTTCAGCCTTCCAAAAAGAAAATGATCTCGGATAGTTCATCCACCGCTGTTGATAACGCCGCCTTGTCACCAGCAATATCAGACACTTTTATAGCCTCAATAAGGGTGATCATCTCTTCACAATCATCAGGCTCCGCCCGCTCAAAGAGGCTCTCGGCCTTTTCAACAACCGCCATGGCCTTGACGGATTCAACCTTCGCGGATATCTGACATCTGTCTTCCGCACCGGATTCATCCCCCGCGAAGAGATTTGAGATTCTCTCCCTGGCAGTATTCAGCTCCTCTTCCTCAAACTTGGACATGGCGTTATCAATCGTAATCATCTTCTGCAGCCCGGTCTTTTTTTCCTTCGAGGTTACATGGAGAATACCATCTTTATCCAGTTCAAAGGTCGTTATGAGCTTATTATTGGCCGGTGCCCGGCTCAGCCCCTTAATCATGAACTCACCTATCTTTACATTTTCTCTGACATCCTCATTTTCACCTTGATAAATCCCAATCTCAACCTTCTGTTGATTGTCATACATAGTGTAAAACACCTCACTCTTGCGGACAGGAACAGGCGTATTTTTTTTGATGATGGGGACAAAATAATAGGGCAGCGGGCCGTCTTCATCTTCATGATAAGCTCTGGTGCCAAAGGTATATGGGGTAATGTCAACCAGGGCGACATGAACATCCTCTCCCTTGATCATGGCGGCCTGCATGGCGGCTCCCATGGCAACGCATAGATCAGGATCCAGATCACAACGCGGGGCAAAACCGAACTTTTCCTCTAATCTTCTTGCCACCAGAGGGGTTCTAATAGAACCACCCACCAACAGCACCTCATTAATATGAGAGGCCGCAAGATCAGCGCTCTTTAAGGCCGTATGCACCAACTCCAGGGTCTCATCAATATAGGGGCGGATCATTTCTTCATAGTCTTCACGCGCCATATCCATATTCAAATTCACCGGCACCCCTTGAATCTCACAAAGATACTCTTCGGCAATCAGGGCAAAGGGATTATCGGACAAAACCTTTTTGGCGTTCTCTGCCGCCTGTTCAATACGGGCCATGGCCTGGCTGGAGAGGGTGCCGTTATAATTATGTTCGGCCTTAAGATGCTCAATAATCGCGGCCACAATTTTTTGATCAAAATCATCACCACCGAGATGGTTATTACCATGACTGGCAATCACCTCAACCACACCGCCCTCAATCTGAACTACCGAGACATCGAAGGTGCCGCCGCCTAAGTCATAGATCAATATCCGCTGGTTAAGCCGGCTTTCAGTTTTATATGACAAAGCCGCTGCCGTTGGTTCGTTAATAATTTTAACCACTTCAAGACCGGCAATTTCTCCCGCCTCTCTCGTAGCCTGCCGCTGGGCGTCAGAAAAATAGGCTGGTACCGTAATCACCGCTTTATTAATCTGGCAGTTTAAATAATTCTCCGCTATGAGTTTCAGCTTTCTTAAAATAATAGCCGAGAGCTCCTGGGGCAAATATTGCTCCGTCCCCATGACGATCTTCTCGTCCCGGCCCATTTTACGTTTAATAGATTTAATCGTTCTTTCGGGGTAGACCTGATATTGATTTTTGGCCTCCTCGCCGACAATAATTTCCCCATTATCATCTAAGCCGACATAGGATGGAATAATGCGGGAATTATTGTCCTCAAGCACCGTTACCCTGCCGTCTTTATATATTGCCACCTCAGAATTGGTAGTCCCCAGATCAATACCGATTATTGTTTCAGCCATCGTCTTCTCCAGACTCTCGATTAATTTTCACCTCAGCCAGCCGCAATACCGTCTCACCCAGCCAGAAACCATTTTTTATTTCCTCAACCACCGTACCCGGCTGACGATCTTTATACCATAAACATCCCACAGCCCGCATGGTTCTGGGATCAAAGGAACGACCCATAACCGTCATCGGCCGAACCTCATAGCCCGCCAGGATATCCAGCACCCGGCGCAGGGTCATCTCCTGGCCCTGCCTGACTGCGGCAAGGGCCGCCTGCTCCTTTCCACACCATTTAAACAAAAACGATGCCGGCCCTAAATTACGCAGGGCGTTGAGACCAGCGGCAAGGCGGTCATGAATGTCCAAAAGATCCAAAAGCACAGGTTTACGCCCGGCATTCAGCATCTCATCATTTTGCTGGCGCCCAGCCCTTAGATCATCGCTGAGCTGCTGGTTGGTTCTCTCTAACAGCGCGAAAACATCCTGAAAGTTCTCCAGGGCCGTTTTAAACTGTCGAGACTCGATCTGAACCTCTTTTTTCAGGGCGGTAAGCTCCGCGAAAAGGCGGAATAAATCAATGACTTCAGCGGGAGATGCATTGTGATCATAATCTGCTTCCAGAAAATCCCGAAAGCAGGACGTCAACTCGTCCTTACGAGCCTCATCCATCTTTTTTCTCCAGTGGCAGTTTCAGCCTTTTCATGTTTTCCCTTAAGGTCTTCTGAATAGCCCCGGCAACCGGCCCTGAGCCGGTTTTATCTTCTGCCGCCACAACAGTTAGGATATCACAAAGATCATCCGCATCCGGCAGTGAACAGGCGAAAAGCCGGAAAGCCAAACGGTCTCTTTGGGTTTTAATCGTCTCATAGGCCGCTCTTATGCGCTGGAATTCCCTGGGGAATTGATCAGGGGAATACCTCTGAACCCCGGCAAGATAAGCCTTCTTGACTGCCTCATCATCGGCATCATCCGCCAGCTTTAAGATCTGAAATGGTATCTTCATGAAAATAAATTCAATTGTTTTTTATTAGGCTTTCCGGACTTTTCATCCGGTTTAGACACCTCAACATCAGCAAGATCAATATCCATAAAAGACTGATCCGGCTCCCAGGGAACCCCTTTATTTTCCGCCTCAATATCGGAATGCCTGCCGTCTAAGTCAGCAGCAACTTCCTCTAAAATTTCATTAACGTCAAGACCGGACGGAATGTTTTCCATAATATTCTTGAAAAAAGACATCTTGCTGTCATAACTGTCATAAGATTCATCATAATAATTTTCCTTAAAATCATCAATAAGCTCCAACAGGCTGAAATCGTCCTGCTCCACGGCCAAATCTTCGGCCTCCTCAAGCCGGGAAAAAGAACTTTCACTAAGCGGCTTTTTAGCCCCCTCTGACAGGGCAAAAACATGGTAATAGACAAAAACAGGTTTATGGGGATAGATCCTGACTGCGGCGGCGGCAAATGTCTTTAGCAACGTATATTCTTTATAAGAGAGAAAAAAATCACAATATCCCCGAAATTCAACCTCTTCATACTCGAATTTGGCAGTTTTATTGAGAAAGGTCTTTAACAGTTTAAAGGTTTTTCCGACCTCACTACCGCCCGTTTTCTCAACTTTTTTAATCAGACTTATAATTCCGGCAATATCATCCCTGACCGGCGCTGTTTTATTGACCGCCTTTAATTTTTTATCCAGCTCCCGGCAAATTGAAGCGGAAGCCCTTAATATACGGGCCTCAACTGCCGCGGCTAAAGCTGCAACGACCTTGGAGCCGGCCTGTCCCTGCCCCTGAGCTAAAAGCCGACGGCCCTCACAGCTGTCAGCCGTAATCATGGTCACCAGCCCGGCGCATATCAGCGCTAAACTTAAATCCGTATTACGGCAGTCAATCTTCACGGCCTCTTTAAATTCCTTCCGGGCCAACTCTTTTTTCCCAGAACGATAGAGTTTATGGCCATGGCTGATATGAGCCTCAATCAACAGGCTGCCGGCCTTATTATTGAGCGGATCGACCTGTAGTAACCTGGCAGCAAGCCGGGCCGTTTTCTTAAAGGCACCCTTGCTGATTGCGGCTTTAACCCCCTCAAGCAGGATCTCGACATCATCCGGGAAATATTTAACGGCCGTCTCAACGAGATAATAATAATGCTTTTTGACCGGAAAAGAGAATTCAAAAAGTTGCATATAGGTCGGCTTGTGCAACGGGTCATATCGCAGACTTTCGGTCAGAATTTCCTTCTTGTCCAGACCGGTAATATGATCAGCTACCTCCCGCACTAACTGGAATATATGGCGTAGAACAGCCCCCATAATCATAAAGTTATCTTTATCATCAGACAAAATATCCAGGCCAATCTGCCATTGTTTCACGGCTTCCGGTATATCATTATTTATCTCAAAGAACAGAGCCCGCACCCGGCTGCTCTCAAATTCATCAAACGGCCCGAATTCCTTCTGAAAGCATTTCAACCTGTTGCATACATACGGCAGCAACTGGCGGCACAGCTCCCAGACCACCTGCCTCTCCGCCGGAAATGTATGCTTTATGAGATATTCGAAAAGCCGGTTAGGATTAGCAGCATTTTTGCTCAAGCCGACGACAAGGGCCGCGGTTGAAGAAGGGATATTAAAGACCGCGCTGCGATAATCAAATTCTGCCCCTTTTACCGCAGTCAGCGTCTTGATCTTCTCAGAGTCATTTCCGATTAAAAAAGGGGAGGCCAAGGCGTAAAATGGCGATTCCACCGCTACTTTACGGGCCAGACTGGCAGCTTTGGCAATCTCATTACGTCTTACGGCCATTAAGGACTGCAATATAATTCTGAAATCTTTATAGGGAGATTTAAAGGAAATTTTCTGAAGATTTTCTTCGACACCGGCAAAATTACCAGTCTCAAATTCACTAAGAGCCCGGATGGCAAAGGGGTAATGTATCCGCACCAGGGACTCGGCCGGAAGTTTGTCTACTAAATCATGGTAATCACCGGTAAGCAGCAAAGCCGCTATAAAAACCGTTATTTCTTTATCCCGTGGCTTTGACCCGGTATTTAAATAGACCGGATAAATCTCTAAGGCCTGCTCAAACCGGCCTGAATTAAAGAGAAGAACCAAATGAAGTTCATGGTCGTCAGTCCCGCTTATAGAGACCATGTTTTTGTAGAAGACCAGGGCCTCTTTATACATACCTTTAGCAGCAAGTTCTAAAATACGTCCTTTATAGGCCTTGTTAAAGCCGGACATATAACTCCCGCTGCCGTCTTTTTTCAGCAGTTCTTTATAGGCCTCGACAGCCTGAGCAAAGCACCCCTTAGCGAGCTTCCCTTTGGCTATATTTGCCAAAGCCTTAACCTGGCAAGCGGCATAATCGATATTAGCCAGCTTTTTCCTTTTCCGTTTCGATGTCTTTTTTGCCATCCCATACCCGCCATGAATTTGATCATAACTTCAACGTAACTATTCAGCCAAACAACCGGGCGAGCCCGTCCTCTATTTTAAAAGTAACAAAATCAATACGTTGCATATTTTGTTTATATGAAAGTCATCTGCCAAGGATATTGGCCTTGCCACGACTTTCATGTTTCGTTGCGCCCGGCTTAACCGGGCATGGCTGTTACTTGGAATCGTGATGTCTAGAAGTAACAATAACCACCTGAGTGTAATTGCTCAGCAGTGCTCCAGGTTCATTTTCAGCTGCACCCAATCTGCGGTTGAATAGTTAGCATTAAAGAACGTATGCAAACAAGCCTTCAGATAATTTTTATTACCCATTTTTACTGGCTGAACTCAGCCAGCAAGTTGGGTCAGCTTCGAGATAATCCCCGGTGAGCTGGTAGGCCGCGCCCCGACAGCCATAGCATTCAGAGGCCTTATCACAGGTACGGCATTCTCCCTTTATAGTTTGGCGAAAATTCTTAAGGTTATTTATTACCTCGCTATTTTTTATTATCTCAGCCAGCGACTGCCGGCGGATATTGCCAATCACGATGGTCACCCCAACGCAGGGCATAACATTACCGGTGGATGTCACGACGCATGACACCTGATGACGCATACAGCGATTCCCGGCCAGGGGCGGCTGCGGCTCCCAATCCCGGCCATATTTTTCTTTATCAATCCGGGCCAGTTTCGAGAATATTATTTTTAACTCATGAGACGGCACCTCAAGCCAGGTATTCTGTTTGGCGTTACCCTGGGGAGTTATCACCTCAAAATATGGCTCTATATCCTGATTCCGCAGCCATTGCCACATCTCCGGCAG
>CAZZJP010000111.1:0-6525 GCA_964654555.1 uncultured Desulfobulbia bacterium | reverse complement strand
CTGCGGCACAGGCGGTTAGCTTTTTGCCCTTGGATAAACGACTTTCGTAGCAGAAGTCACATTTATCAATCGCATGCTTTTCTTCATTGAAATAACGGGCGTCATAGGGGCAGGCCAGCATGCAGGCCTTGCAGCCAATACATTTTTTACTCTCTATTCTGACAATGCCGGTGTGCTGATCCTTGTAGGAGGCCCGGGTAGGGCAGGCCCGCACGCAGGGCGGGTTATTGCACTGATTGCAGAGAATGGGCATAAAGCCTCTTTTTCTGCCGATGGCATCCGGGGTTATTTTCTCCAGAATTTTGGTACGCCAGCCATACTCAGGGACGTTATTAGTCTTGTGGCAGGCTACCATACAACGCTGACAGTCAATACACAGGCCCTCACGAATTACCATGCTGTAATGTGGTTTGTAGGGATATTCCTCAGTGAAATTAACCGTGGAGGCAAAGACCTCATCAACCTTGGATACTACTGACAGTATCTTGCCGCCGGCAAAGAGGCCGGTAATCATCAGCCCCATTTTTAAGAAATTCCTGCGCTCCAGGCCGGATACACTATCCAGGCTTTCTTCTTTTAAATTATCCAGGTCTATCTTATTAAGATCCATATCTAAAGCTCCTTGTTATATCCATGTAACAATAGCGGTTAACCCCATATTAAAGGTTATTTCATTTTGGCGCCCTGAAACTGAGTTTATGATGACGGCGTTCTGCCTCGTCATGAGTCTCACCTTCTTTCAGATAATGGATACCGCCGCAACCAGGACAGATAAAGGCACCGGCTGGAACAACCTCATGTTTCTGGAATTGATGGCCGTTGAACACCTTCTCGCCAAACATAAAGCCGAAAATAGTCATACTTACCCCTGCCAGAACTATAGCTACTTCATGGAATGAAGGGGCATAATTAAGTACAGATGGATACTCTAGAACATGAAGACCAGCGAAACCAGGTACAACTTCACCCTCAAGTACCAGGTTGTACCTCATGAAGAAGATACCGATTACCATCAGGCCGCTGCCCCAGAACATCAGCTTATAGTTGATGCCTTTGGAGATAGTAAGAAAAACCAGGGGAATAAGAAATCCCAGGGCAACTTCACCTATCCAGAAAAGCGGCGCGTATCTGCCGATCAGGAAGGCGTGAATGGCTATGTATTTTTCGGGGACGACGATACCGCACAGAACTTTCCAGATTGTAAAAAAGATAATGACGCAGATCAGCATTATAGTCAGCTGGCGAACGGCATTGATCGCCCTTTCTTGCTTTTGATCTAAAATTTCGGGATTAATCAGACGGGCCAGGCAGGTAAAGAAGATAATCGCGGCGCCGCCGGACATCATGGCTGAAACGATAAAATAGATTGGCATATAAGGGCCATACCATTCCTGGCGGCCATACAGCATACCAAAGATGCCGCCCAGGTTACTATGGGCCGCAACACCAAAGAGAACGCCCATGAACCCGGCAACCCTTGAGAAACTATGGTTTTGTTCCAGCAGGAAGTAGTACTCCACGCATAAGGCCACTAGGTATAAACCGTAGAGGGTTCCCATCCACCACATATTGGAGGCGAAATTAGGCGATATTACATTCCAGATAGCCATCCGGAAGGGATTTTCAATATCAAAAAAGATGATTGAGAAGCCGCAGAGCATAAAGACAATGGCCAGAAATACTGAGCGCTTGGCTATTGGCATATATGGTTCATAACCGAAGACATGGCCCACACAGGAGACTAAGCAGAGGCCGGTGGAGGTAACAACACAGAAGATATACCCGGCGATCAGCATTCCCCATGGAATTTCACGGGTAACCGAATATACATCGCGATAACCTACAATCTTGCCATGCATACCCACCGCATAGCCCCATAGGGCAATTATTACCAGGATAACCATAAATGCTAACTGCTTTTTGGAATTGCGCAGGGCGGCAACCCCGGAGTACCCCCATCGTGCCGCTCTTTCATCTGAAATTCTCGCCATTTGTGTTCTCCTTAAATTATATGGTATATAAGACGGTCTGGAATGTCTTCATGTTTCATAAGACAATTACCATATCCGTGGCTTCCATGATAATAAATCAGCAGTAATTAAAAAATTACTTTGCTTCAGGATACAACTTATCTCAATGAGAGATAATGAATACGAAAATGTGATGATTGTAGATGTGTTTATAATAATGAATGCCTATTCATAATTACAATTACACCTATAGCCTTCGTCTCAAAGATAGTCAAGAAATTTTTGGATTTTTGGCCTTGAAAACAGTTAAGTATTTAATTAGATGATGAAAAACGAAAAATACGAACAGCCTTTAAACGCATTCTTTATTGCCGGGCTGCCCCATGAGGCTGGAATCTATATGATGAAGGACGGGGAGGGCGGGGTGATTTACGTCGGCAAGGCCCGTGATCTCAGGCGTAGATTATCGTCTTATCTCCGTTGCCTTGGCGAAATGGGGACAAAGACCGGGGTGATGCTGGCTCACGCCCGCCATATTGAGACCATTGTCACGGCAACCGAGAAGGAGGCCTTGATTTTAGAGGCCTCTTTGATTAAACGCCATAAACCAAAATATAATATCATCCTGCGGGACGATAAAAACTACCCCTTTATCAAGGTGACGGTGGATGAGGAATGGCCCCGTCTGCTGGTGGTGCGCCGCCGGAAGCGGGATAAGGCCCGCTATTTTGGCCCTTTTTCGTCGGCCTCGGCCATGTGGGAGACTATTCGGCTCTTAAACCGCTTTTTCCCGTTGCGGCGCTGCAAGGGGCGGGATTTGCGGCCGCGGAAGAGGCCCTGCCTGAATTACCAGATGCGGAGCTGTCTGGCACCCTGTCTTGGCAGGACGGGCAGGGAGGAGTATCTTGCTGTGGTCAGCAATGTACTTCTGGTTTTGGGCGGCCGCAGTCAGGAGCTTGTCAAGCGCCTGCGTGATGATATGGAGGCGGCGGCGGCTAATCTGGAATTTGAACGGGCCGCCGGCCTCAGGGATCAGATCACATCTCTGGCAAAGACCATGGAACGGCAGGTCGTTGCTGCCGGGCATCACCGGGATGAAGACGTCTTTGCCCTTGTCCGCCGTGATGGGGCTGCCGCTCTGGCCGTTTTATTGGTGCGGGACGGGGTGTTAAATGGTCATCACAGTTATTTTATCGCCCGGCCGGGGGAGGATGATGAGGAACTGCTGGCCGAGGTTATTGCCCGCTTTTACGCCGAGCATCCGGTGCCGGCGGAGATTCTTTTGCCCTGGCAGCCCGCTGGGTGCGGAGTTTTAAGAGAATGGCTTGTTGAAGAGCGGCGCGGGGCAGTGGCCTTTAAGCTGCCCAGACGTGGGGGGCTGAAGCAGTTGCTAATCATGGCGGAGAAAAATGCCGGCCGTGTTTTCGTGGAGCAGGACAGGATAAAGGATGTCTGGCAGAATCTGGGGCTGGAGACGCGGAAGAGGCTTTCCCTCTCGCGGATACCGGAGCGGATAACCTGTATGGACATATCTAATATCGGCGGTCGGCAGACCGTGGGAGCGGTAGTGAATTTCTGGCAGGGCGAGAAGGAAGGCACTCGCTACCGCCACTATAAATTAGAGCGCCTGGATGGAAGGCCGGATGATTACGCCTCCATGACCGAGGTTATGACCCGCCATTTGCAACGGGCGGCGGCCGAGGGATATCTGCCGGATCTGCTTCTCGTGGACGGCGGAAAAGGGCAGCTTAACGCGGCCAGGGCGGTACTTGCCTCTCTGAATATGGAGGGAGAGATTGAGCTGGCAGGTATTGCCAAGGAACACCAGGATGAAGGGGAAAAGATATTTCGGCCGGGGGGGGCAAATCCTTTGAAAATGGCTCGAAATTCACCAGTCCTGCTCCTTTTAATGCGGATCAGGGATGACGCTCATCGTTTTGGAATTACCTTTCATCGTAAGTGGCGGCTTAAAGAAGCCATGTCCTCGCCTTTAGATGCTGTCGCCGGGGTTGGTAAGGTTAGAAAAGAGGCCCTGCTCAAGTCCCTGGGCAGCTTACAGCGTTTAAAGGGTGCCAGTCGGGAGGAATTGGCAGCCATTCCTGGAATCGGCCCCCAACTGGCCCATAAACTCTGGCTGACTTTACGTGAGGATGAGCAAAAGAACGTTTGAAATGATTAAAGCAAAGTAACTATTCAGCGTGATGCATAGAAGTAACAATAACCACAGAGTGTAACTGTTCAGCAGTGCTCCAGCTCGGAGTCTACGCTTACCTGATCTTGAATAGGTAAGCGAGCCTGTGAGACTCCGAAAATCCTCATTTCTGGACAGACACTAACTCATTCATCATGCCCTCGATTACCCGCAGACCGCCCAGCCAGAATTCCTTATCATCCAGATCAACCCCAAAGGGGCGCAGGAGGTCGTAAGGGGATGAGCTGCCGCCGGCCTCGAGTAAGGCAATGTATTTGGGGACAAAGGCCGCCCCCTGTTCCTTGTAGAGATTGTAAAGAGCCAGTACCAGTAATTCGCCGAAGGCGTAGGAATAGACATAGCCGGGGGTACTCAAGAAATGGGGGATGTATGACCACCAGATTCCATAATCTTCGCTTAAATTTACACTACCCTGGAACATCTCCTCCTGGGTTGTAAGCCAGAGGCGGGATAATTCCTCGGCTGATAATTCATTGCCTTTCCGTCTGCCGTTATGGCTGAGCTCCTCGAAGCGGTTCATGGCGGTTTGGCGAAAGACGGTGGCAAAGATAGACTCCAGCTTCTGGCTGATAAAGGCCGTACGCTCCTCTTGGTTGTCTATGAGGGATAACTGGTAGTTAAAGAGCAGTAATTCGGCGAATACCGAGGCCGTTTCAGCCAGTACCAGGGGGGTATCGCTGTTGTAATAGCCCCTGGGGGCTGCGAGGTGCTGGTGGATACCGTGTCCCAGTTCATGGGCGATGGTGGAGACATCCCGAAGGTTGCCGGTGTAATTGACCATGACATATGGATGAACCTCGGGGGTGCAGGGGTGGGCAAAGGCTCCGCCCCTTTTGCCCTCAAGGATGGGGGCGTGGATCCACTGACGTTCAAAGAAGAGGGCGGCGATCTCGGCCATCCGGGGTGAAAAGTCGCCGAAGGCCCGCAGAACCAGCTCTCTGGCCTGAGGCCAGCTTACCTCATTATTGGGGAGATGCGGCAGGGGGGCGTAGCGGTCGTAATCCTCTAACCGGGGCAGTTCTAAAAGTTTGGCCTTAAATTTATAATAGCGGCCCACCAGATCATAACGGCTGATTACGGTACTGACCAGGGTAGCTACGGTTTTGTTGTCCAGCTCGTTATAGAGATTCATGGAGCTGATCCAGGAGGGGTAATTACGCAGACGGTCGTCAATCATCTTGTCGGCCAGCAGGGTATTGGTGATATGGGTGAAGATGTGGAGATTGGCCTTGAGACCGGCGGTGAGGTCGGCAGCGGCCTGGCGGCGTACCCCGTGTTCCGGGCTGTAGAGGTCGGAGAGTACCTCTTCTTCGCCGCGCTGCTGGTCGCCGAATTTGAGCTGGCCCATTATTTTTTCAAATAGCAGCACCCATGAACTGCGGCCCACCGGGGCAATTTCTATGAGCAGTCTCTCCTCCACCTGGCTCAGGAGATGGGGGGCGTAGCGTCTGATGGTGGAGAGATAATGGTGGTAAGCGCTTAAAATGGGGCTGTTTAAAATGGTCTCGGCTGCCTCATTGTTCACGGCGCTCCACTCCAGTTCAAAAAAAACCGTGCAGCGTCCGATACGGCTGCCCTCTTCACGAATTTTCTGCAGGAAAGCCCCGGCCTCGGGGTTGGGAGTCTGGGTGGTGAAGTTCAGAAAGGCAAAGGTGCTGAGGCGGCCGCGGCGGACGGCCAGTTTCTCGAGACGTTGAGTGAGGAGCAGCATATCCTCCGGGGGTAATCCAGCCACGCGAGTTTTATATTGCTTTTCAATATCTTCCGCCTCCTGGCGGCAATGGGCGATATCCTCTTCTATGTGGGGATCGTTTAAATCCTGATAAAGGTCACTTAAACGCCATATAACCTCTGAACTCTGCAGCCGTTTGTTCAACTCTGTACTCATTTTGTTCTCTCCCTGTTCGACTTGATCACCAGAATTACTGATTTTTCGTCGTTTGATAATCCGCTGAGATGGTATATCTTTATACGTTATATGCGATAAGATAGCCAGATCAAAGGTGGGGTGCCCCTGTCTTTTATCATGATTACCGGTGAGGAAAATCAGGATACCTTGATGTCCATAATTGAGGTGGATATAAATTCTTATACCTTAAAGTCCTTCAGTCATGAAAAGACTGGTTTGATAAAAAGTTTTGATGAAAAATAACTGTTTTTAAGCCCTGAATGTAGTATATTGAGAGACTTTCCGCTGTGTCGTGGTAATCATTTTGTCACTATTTGGCCAGGGCAGATAAACTGCCCTGAACTGTGGGCCGAATGGTTTACCCATTTTTTAAAATCAACAATAGATCAGGAGAGTACAATGAAGGTAATGCTATTAGGCGCCCCCGGTGCCGG
>CAZZJP010000110.1:0-6617 GCA_964654555.1 uncultured Desulfobulbia bacterium | reverse complement strand
GCAGGACTGCTCCATGACGACACCCGCATCATCGGCGTTGCCCGTCACAAAATCAGCCAGGATGAATTTGTCGCCACAATCCGGCAAAACCTGGACACCTTTGTCACTGATCCTCTGGACTCAGAGGTGGTGGAACGTCTGCTGGCCAGGCTGCTCTATGTATTGATCAATCTGGACGCTCCGGAGGAATACCATGCCTTGGACGAGATAATCGACCAGGAACAGCGGGTATTAATCAACTATTTTGCCGTGGCTCCGTTCCTCTTTGATGATATATGTTCCGGCCTGGAGCATGCGGCTATCGTTACCCCGCAGGCCAGGGTGGTGATGGAAAAACCCATTGGCCGGGATCTGGTAACCTCAGAGGAGATCAATGATGTAATCGGCCGGGTCTTTAACGAAGACCAGATATACCGCATCGATCACTACCTCGGCAAAGAAACGGTCATGAATCTGCTGGCCCTGCGCTTTGCCAACTCCATCTTTACCACTAACTGGGATCATAACACCATTGATCATGTCCAGATTACCGTGGCCGAGCAGGTGGGTATTGAGGGACGCTGGGGGTATTTTGATAAAGCCGGGCAGCTACGGGACATGGTTCAGAATCACCTGATGCAGATTCTCACCCTCGTGGCCATGGAACCGCCGGTCAATCTGCTGGGCGACAGCCTGCATAATGAAAAAATCAAGGTACTCAAGGCCCTGCGGCCCATCACCAGGGAGAATGTCGAAGACAAGGTCGTCCGCGGCCAGTACGCCTCCGGCTTCATCAAGGGCAAATCAGTGCCCGGCTACCTCGACGAGGAAGGCGGCAACCCTCATTCCACTACCGAGACCTTTGTCGCCATCCGGGTGGATATTGACAACTGGCGCTGGGCCGACGTGCCATTCTATCTACGCACCGGCAAGGGTATGGCCACCAAACGCTCGGAGGTGGTTATCAATTTTAAACAGCAGCCCCATAATATTTTTGCCGATTCATACCGGCATCTGCCGCCCAACAAACTGATTATCCGTCTACAGCCCAACGAGGGGGTTGAAATCGAAATGCTCAACAAAGAACCAGGTATCGGCGAGGGCGTGCGCCTACAGCGCACCACGCTTGACCTGAGCTTTTCCGAGGCCTTCGCTGATGAGCGAATCGCCGACGCCTATGAACGGCTGATTCTGGAAATAATGCGCGGCAGCCAGGTTCTGTTTGTCCATCGTGACGAAGTAAAACGCTCCTGGACCTGGATTGACTCCATTCAGGATGCCTGGAGACAGTGCAATGAACCACCCAGGCCCTACCCGGCGGGCTCCTGGGGGCCGGTTGCCTCAGTGGCGCTTTTAGCCAAAGACGGCAGGGCCTGGGAAGAGTAAGATTGTGACCGCCCTTCTCAAGTCCGTCACGGGCATACAAGCGTAAATTTCTGCTGGACAATTACGATTTTAAACCGGGAGCTGACGATGAAAAAAAAACAACCAACCTCTATTGCCGCCATCAAAAAGGCCTTTGCCAATAACCTCTATCATAACATCGGCAAGCCCGCCCTAGCCGCCACGCCGCAGGATTTTTATACCGCCCTGGCCTATACCGTGCGCAGCATGCTGCTTGATAAATATATTCATTCCATGGCAACCTACCTCAAAAAGGAAACCAGAATAGTGGCCTATTTTTCAGCCGAATTTCTTGAGGGGCCGCATCTTGTCAACAACATGCTCAACCTCGGGGTAATTGACCAGGTACGTAAGGCCATGGGGGAGCTGGGGCTTGACATGGACAAACTCATCGAACTGGAGAGCGAACCAGGCCTCGGTAACGGCGGTCTGGGGCGGCTGGCCGCCTGTTACCTCGATTCCATGGCAACCCTGAAAATCCCCGCCATCGGCTATGGGCTGAGATATGAACACGGCATGTTTGAACAGCGCCTTGAAAACGGCTGGCAGATGGAATACTCCGATAACTGGCTGCATTACGGTAATCCCTGGGAGCTGTACCGCCCGGAAAGAACCTATAGAGTTCAATTCGGCGGCCACACGGAATCCTATAATGACCCAGAGCACGGCTACCGGGTACGCTGGAACCCCGGCATGGTGGTCAGAGGAATAGCCTATGATACCCCAATCCTCGGTTACCGGGTAAATAACTGCGTCTTGCTCCGGCTGTGGCAGGCTGAAGCGGCCCAGGATTTTGATTTTTCAGATTTTAACCGGGGTGATTATTATGGTGCCGTGGAAAACAAGGTAGTGGCGGAAAACATTACCAAGGTTCTCTACCCCAATGATGCCAGCCAGGCCGGTAAACGCCTGCGCCTTGAACAGCAGTATTTTCTGGTCTCCTGTTCTCTGCAGGATCTGATCCATATGCATACGGTCATGAAGGGGCTTGATCTGACCAGCCATCATCGCTCCGTGGCGGCTCAATTAAACGACACCCATCCATCCCTCGCTATTCCGGAGCTAATGCGCCTGCTGGTCGATGAACATCTTTTCCCCTGGGACAAGGCCTGGGAAATCACTCAGAAGACCTTTTCCTACACCAATCACACCCTGCTGCCCGAGGCCCTGGAAAAATGGCCGATTCCCCTTTTTCAATCCCTGCTGCCCCGTCATTATGAGATAATCTGTGAAATAAACCGCCGCTTTCTTGACGAGGTACGGCTGCGCTTCCCCCTGGATAACCAAAAAGTCGCCAATATGTCACTCATTGACGAGAGCGGGGAACGATATGTCCGCATGGCCGGCCTGGCCTGTGTCGGCAGCAGCCATATAAACGGCGTGGCACGTCTCCACAGCCAGCTTCTCAAGAACCAGGTCTTAAAAGATTACCACTCTTTATGGCCGGATAAAATCATCAATATTACCAACGGCGTCACCCCGCGGCGCTGGATGGGGGTCAGCAATCCGAGCCTGACGGCCCTGATAACCGAGGCCGTGGGCGAAGGCTGGTTAAATGATATGGAGAAGCTCACGGCTCTTGAACCATTTGCCGATGACGCCGCCTTTCGGGAAAAATGGTACCGGATCAAAAAGGGGCATAAAGAACGGGTCGCCAGCCTGATTCTGGAGCATTTCGGCTTTGTTGTTGATCCCGATTCCATGTTTGATGTGCAGGTAAAACGCATCCATGAGTATAAACGCCAGCACCTCAATATTCTTCATCTCATCAACCTCTACTGGCGGCTGAAGAATGAGCCGGATTTTGACATGGTACCGCGCACCTTTCTCTTCGGCGGCAAGGCCGCGCCCAGCTATTTCATGGCCAAGCTGATTATCAAGCTGATTACCTCCGTAGCCGAGGTGCTCAATACAGATCCCGTAACCAAGGATAAGCTGAGGGTCATATTCCGGCCCAATTATAATGTTAAAATCGGCCAGATCGTCTATCCCATGGCGGATCTGTCTGAACAGATTTCCCTGGCCGGTAAAGAGGCCTCGGGTACCGGCAACATGAAATTCGCCATGAACGGCGCCCTGACCATCGGCACCCTGGACGGGGCCAATATTGAGATTCGTGAAGAGGTGGGGAAAGAGAATTTCTTCCTCTTCGGCCTCACCGCGGCCGAGGTACTCGCACGTAAGCAGTCCGGCTATCATCCCCTGGATATATACCACAGCAACGACCAGCTCCGCGCCGTCATCGACCTGATAGAATTCGGCCATTTCTCCCATGGAGACAGGAATTTGTTCAAGCCCCTGCTTGATTCTCTGAAATATGATGATGAGTACATGCTCTTTGCCGATTTCCAGTCCTATATTGACTGTCAGCAGGGAGTAGACAGGGCCTATGCCGATAAGGAGAAATGGCTTAAAAAGTCCATCCAGACCGTGGCCCGGATGGCAAAATTTTCTTCTGATCGGTCGATCAGGGAATATTGCGGCAAAATTTGGCGGATCAAGCCGGTTGAGGTTGTCATACCAGAGGCGAAGTAAAATTTTAAATTTTCAGGGAGAACAGTCATGCATAATACCGTTAAAACCATTACCCGGCGGATTGTCAGACGCAGCCAAAAAAGCCGGGGAACTTATCTGCGGCACGTTGAAGAGGCGCGCGGTACAGGGCCTTTCCGCCGGAAAATTCCCTGCAGTAACTTTGCCCATGATCTTGCCGGCTGCCCGGCGGGCTGCCGCACCGTTCTACTCAAGGACAATGCCCCGAACATTGCTATTATTTCATCATATAATGATCTGCTTTCCGCCCATCAACCCTATGAAAAATATCCGAAGATTATCAAACAGGCCATTGCCGAGGCTGAAGGTATGGCCCAGTTTGCCGGCGGGGTACCAGCCATGTGTGACGGGGTTACTCAGGGTGAACCGGGCATGGATCTGAGCCTGATCAGCCGGGATGTAATTGCCATGTCCACGGTTATCGGCCTGTCCCATAATGTTTTTGACGGTGCCCTGCTGCTGGCGGTCTGCGACAAGGTCATGCCTGGAATGCTCATGGGTGCCCTCCAGTTCGGACACCTGCCCATGATCCTTATCCCGGCCGGGCCCATGACCTCGGGCCTGCCCAACAAGGAAAAGGCGCGGGCTCGCGAACGCTTTGTCAAGGGAGAAATTGACCGCCGGCAGATGCTGGCCTCCGAGGTCAGCGCCTACCACAGTCCCGGCACCTGCACATTTTACGGCACAGCCAACTCCAACCAGCTGATGGCGGAGATGCTGGGCCTGCACCTGCCCGGAGCATCTTTTGTCAATGCCGGGACAAAATTACGTGAGGCCCTGACCCGCGCCGCCGCGGCCCGGATTGTGGCCCTGACCCATCTCGGCGCTGACTACACCCCCCTGGCCCGGGTTATCAGCGAGAAATCCGTGGTCAACGCCATGGTGGCCTTATTGGCAACCGGCGGTTCCACCAATGAAACCCTGCATCTCGTCGCCATTGCCCGGGCGGCCGGCATCCTGATTAACTGGGATGATTTCTCCGAACTCTCGGAGATGGTTCCTTTGCTGGTTCGGATGTATCCCAACGGCCCCGAAGATATAAACGCCTTTCAGCGGGCCGGCGGCATGCCCCTGCTTATCCGGGAACTGCTCCAGGGAGGGCTGGTACACCAGGATGTGGAGACGGTTGCCGGGCCGGGTTTAGAGCGCTATCTGCGACAGCCGGTGCTTGAAGGAGATACTTTAGTCTGGCGGGACGGCCCGACGCAAAGCGGAGATCCGAAGGTTATTACCTCGATTGACAAACCCTTCTCAACCATGAGCGGCATTAAAGTACTATCCGGCAACCTGGGCCGGGCAATCATGAAGATCTCGGCCCTGGCCGACGGCATAGACACCCTGGTAGAGGCCCCGGCCATGGTCTTTAACAGCCAGCATGAAGTGGGTGAGGCCTTTAACGCCAATAAATTAAACCGGCACCTCGTGGTGGTAGTCAGGTTCCAGGGCCCGGAGGCCAACGGTATGCCGGAACTGCATAAACTGATCACTTACCTCTCTATTATCATGGATCGGGGTTACAGGGTCGGCCTGGTCACGGACGGCCGTCTGTCCGGGGCCTCGGGCAAGGTTCCTTTTGCCATTCACTGTACCCCGGAGGCCTTCCGCGGCGGCCTGCTGGCCAAGGTCAGGGACGGAGATATCATCCGGATGGATGCCCGGCACAGCCTGCTGGAACTGCTGGTGAGTGAACAGGAACTGGCGGAACGTCAGGCCGTGGTTCCAGACCTTACGGGCCACCACTACGGCCTGGGACGCCAGATCTTCGCGCCCCTGCGGACAAAGATGTCAGGCGCCGAAGGAGGGGCCACTTCCATTTTCGACTATGTTGATGAAAGCTCCAACCCGGTCTTACCCCAGGCGGCAAAACCCCCGGAGACGGAATGATTGTCACAAAAAACCGGCAGTGAAAACAATTCAACAAGAGGTGAAAAAAGATGACGGAAATAATTAACCGACAGATATCCCCCCTGGAAGTCCTCAACGCCGGGCCGGTGGTGCCGGTAATAGTTATCAAGGATATTGAACAGGCGGTACCACTGGCCGAAGCCCTGCTTAAAGGCGGCATAAAAGTTCTGGAAATTACCCTGCGCAGCAAGGCCGCGGTTGAAGCTGTCCGCCGGATCAGCCGGGAAGTTCCCGAGGCCGTAGTTGGTGCCGGGACGGTCACTTCTGGTGCCGACCTGGAAGCGGTCAGGGAAGCCGGGGCGGTCTTCGCAGTCAGTCCGGGCCTGACCCCGGCCCTGCTCACGGCTGGAGCCCAGGGATCTATTGCCTTGATTCCAGGGGTCTCAACCGCGTCCGAGTTAATGCTTGGCATGGAAATGGGCTATACGGCGTTTAAATTTTTCCCGGCCGAGGCGGCGGGCGGCATCCGGATGCTGCAATCCATCGCCGGGCCTTTCCCGCACCTCACTTTCTGCCCGACCGGCGGTATTTCGCCTGCCAATTACCAGAAATATTTAGCGCTCGGGAATGTTGCCTGCGTGGGCGGTTCATGGCTTGTGCCGGCGGCCGCCATGGAGTGCCGGGACTGGCGGAGAATTACTGATCTGGCCCGTGCGGCTGTAAACGGTATACAAACGTCGGCAGCCTCTATTTAATTAGTCAGCTGCTATCCAAATAAAATAGTAACTATTCAGCAGCACCCCATCTTCGTCCATTCGGGACTTCTCGAATACCAA
>CAZZJP010000109.1:0-6627 GCA_964654555.1 uncultured Desulfobulbia bacterium | reverse complement strand
CGAATGCAGGCGTCAAAGGCCTGTGTCTTACCGCTTGACGACGCCCCAAAAAACGACATAAAATATTTTGGAAAATCTGCCAGTGTCCGGCCACTGCTTTATCTGTATGGTGTCAAACTGGCCATGTTGCGCATGATATAGCCCATGGATATATGGCCTGGCAGGCCTTGGAACAATTTTCGGCTGCTTGCCGGCGGGCAAATATACCAAAAACCGTGGGGCCGCTGCCTGACATTAAGGTTGCGGCTGCCTTGGATTTAAGTAATTTGCCCTTTATGTCTTTAATAACCGGATATCTTTCGGCTGTTACCGTTTCCAGATCATTAAAGGGAAAATCCGTATCCGCCCTGCGCATGAGCCGGGTAATATCTTCAGGCAGTAAAATCATATCTCCTGATTTTGAATAGCCAGATAAGATATCTGGCTTATGAGCAGTTGTCAATCGAAAATTATCATAAACCCATTTTGTGGAGACGGAAAAACCAGGGTTAACCAAGACAAACCAGACATTTTGAGCCTCAGGCAATTCGTCTATTGTGGTGCCTGTTCCGGTAGCGAGAGCGCTGCCGCCCGCGGTTATAAAAAAAGGCACATCCGAGCCAAGTTCAGCACCAAATTTTCTTAAAACAGCCGGTGAATAATTTGTTTTAAAGAGTTTGTTCAGCCCCATAAGTACGGCGGCCGCATCACTGCTGCCGCCGCCTAAACCGGCCGCTGTTGGAATGCCCTTGTGGAGCTTAATCTCAACGCCGTTTTTTAAACCGCTGTATTTGAAGAAGGTCAGGGCTGCCTTGAAGGCTATATTGCCCTCATCCTCTGGTAAACCGGAGTCAGGGCATGACAGGTGTATTTGCTGGTTGGTTTTTCTTAATAAAATTTCATCGGTTAAATTGATCTTCTGCATAACCGATTTGATATCGTGAAAACCATCAGCCCTGAGACCGCAAACCTTTAAGGTTAAATTTATCTTGGCCGGAGCCTTAACAGCTATTTCCGTCATCAGGGCTTTGCTTGTGAAGGTCAGAGGTGGCGGGGAAAAAGATTATTATTCTGACTCGGAGGTTAATTTTACATAGCGCATCTTCAGGTCGTAAATGCTGTTTTCGATAAGTTCGGCCTCCTCGGCGTTGACATTACCCCTGGTTTTTTCCTGGAGCATGGTCATGGTATCGATGGTATGTTTGGCCATCAGCGGATCTTTGTGCGTTTTGCCGCTCACCGGGTCGGCTATCTCTCCCAGATGATAAAAGGCGGAGGTGTTTAAGGCCATAAAAAATGAGGTGAAACTTACCTTCGGCATTACGCATTTACCGTCTTGTTTGATCATTCCTGGCGCGCAATCGCAGTCTTTATCCCGCTGTTTGTCTTTGGCCATGGTTTAAAGCTCCGGCATCTCTATGGCCATGGCCATATTGATGTTATCTGTTTGCAGTACCGCCTTGAGCTGCTCTTTGTTCAGGGTTTGATCCGTATTCAATAAAATGACATTCAGGTTGCCGTCCGCTTCCCGGCCCACAGTCATATTCTGAATATTTATACCAAAATTGGCCAGGGTGATACCGAGACTGCCAATAACCCCCGGCACATCGTTGTTGTGGACATAGAGCATGGGGCCGCTGGGGTGGGCCTCAAGGCGGAATGAATTAAGTCGTACTAAGCGTGGCTCATTCTTGCCGAATACGGTGCCGGCCAGGATATTTTCGCCCTCAGTCGTTTTAACGGTTACCTTTAAAAGATTGGTGAAATCATCGGAATCATTGGTCTTGGATTCCGTCACCTTTATGCCCCGGTCTTTGGCAATCATGGGGGCGTTGATAAAATTTACCGATTCTTTAAGGATGGGGGTGAACAGGCCCTTGAGAAAGGCCACGGTTATGGGCTTGACATTGAGCTCGGACAGTTCTCCGACATATTCGATGTTCACCTCCTGGACACCGCCTTTGGCGATCTGCATATGGAAGGAACCCAGGGTGTCGGCCAGAGTGATATAGGGGCCGACCTGATTCATAACCTCGGCGCTTACTGAGGGGACGTTTACGGCGTTGGTGATGGTGCCGTTGTTCAGAAAATCGGCAATTTGTTCGGCAATGGTAACCGCGACATTGAGCTGGGCCTCGGAGGTGGAGGCCCCGAGATGCGGGGTACAGATAAAATTATTCAGGCCGAGAAGGGGGTTGTTTTCCAGGGTAGTGGGCTCAACCTCAAATACATCAAGGGCCGCGCCGGCTATTTCACCGCTGGTAAGCGCCTCATAAAGGGCCGCTTCATCGACAACCCCGCCACGGGCGCAGTCGATGAGCATGGCATCATTTTTCATGAGCTTGAACTGCTCGGTGGAGAGCATTTTGGCGGTTTCTTTAATCAGGGGAACATGAACGGTGATATAATCGCTGCGGCGGCAGAGGTCTTCGAGAGAGACAAGTTCAATGCCCATCTTGTCGGCAATCTCTTTCGGCAGGTAGGGGTCAAAGGCGATTACCTGCATATGGAGGCCCTTGGCTCGGTTGGCGGCAATGGAGCCGATACGGCCGGTACCGACAATACCAAGGGCCTTACCGGTTATTTCCCGGCCGCCAAACTTTTTCTTCTCCCATTTCCCGGCCTTCATGGAGGCGGTAGCCTGGGGAATATTCCGGCTGAGGGCCATCATCATGGAAATAGCGTGTTCAGCGGCGGTGGTGGCGTTACCATCTGGGGCGTTCATCACCGCAATTCCCTTTTTACTGGCTGTTGGTATATCTACATTGTCGAGTCCAATACCGGCCCGGCCAACTACCTTAAGGTTGTCGGCCGCGGCAATAATCTCTTCTGTGACCTTGGTGGCGCTGCGGATTACCAGGCCATCGTAAGCCCCGATGATTTTTTTTAGTTCTTCGGGCGGCAGGCCGGTGTTAATGTCCACTTCTATCCCGGCATCCTTTAATATCTGGGCGCCAATCGGGGCTAAATTGTCACTTATTAATACCTTCATTGTTTCTCCTGGAGATGATTGAAAACCGGATAATGGCTGAGTTAAAAATTCAGCCTGGAAATATTTTTACGGCCTCTTGAACTTGCATACGATTAGCCGTAGAGCTATAAAAATCAACTGATCCTGTTAAAAAAATTGAAAGTCAGAATAATATGTCATGGGGAATGTTTGTCAACAATATTCTTGCCGGAGACCGGAATTAATTTTTGAAGCAGGCAGAGAAATCATCAGGCTCTGGTATCGTGGAAGCAGGGTCAGAGGGCAGAGGCCTTTGCTTGAAAGACTGCCGCAGTTCTGACAGTCGCTGCTTAAACAGCTTTTCACCAAAATCCGCCTGGCCCAAATAGGGGAATAGCTTTTCGCTCCGTTCCAGCTCCTCGGCCATAACCTGTTCTTTGACATCCTTATCGACAAACTGTCGTTCCCATACCTGTTCATAGCGCAGATCACCTGCCAGCTTGTTATAGATGAATTCCCGCTCTTCGGGGCTGAATTCATGCAGTACCGCCCGCATTGTTTCATTCAGCGGCAGGCTGGCAACGCAGCGAATTTTGATCTGCCAGCGATCCATAGCTATTTTTTTTGATTCGTCTATATAGGTCAGGATAAGGCCGTTAGGCAGTTGTTTGGGTTTCGGGAGCATGATGTATGTAATTGAGATCCTTAGAGTGGTTGAGGCTCTAAACAAAGTTAATGAAGGAAAAAATGATTTCTGGTAAATATTAAAATTTGACGTATCTTTTACCACATTATTTCCATATCTTCAATCACAGGTGTTTCTTCATGAGTTTACATATATTTGATACCAAAAGCAGGAAAAAGGTACCCTTCGTTCCCCTGGACGGCAAGCATGTCCGCATGTATGTCTGCGGTATTACCGCCTACGATTTCTGTCATATTGGTCATGCCCGTTCGGCCCTGGTCTTTGATATGATGGTTGCCTATCTGCGTTATCGCGGCCATGATGTTACCTATGTGCGCAATTTTACGGATATTGATGACAAGATAATTAAGCGGGCTCAGGAGCAGGGGGTTACCTGCGAGGAGTTATCGCAGCGTTTTATTGCGGAATTTTATAAAGACATGGATACCTTGGGAGTGGACAGGCCAACGGCTGAACCGCGGGCCACGGATCATATTCCCGAAATTATTAAGCTCATCGAGAATTTGATGAAGCGAGGTATGGCCTATGAAATGGCGGGGGATGTCTATTTTGAGGTTGAGCGCTTTAAAAATTATGGCGCCCTTTCAGGACGGAATCTGGATGACTTAAAGGCAGGAGCCCGGATCTCCATTAATGAAAATAAAAAAAATCCCATGGATTTCGCCCTCTGGAAAGCCAGCAAACCAGGTGAGCCGGTCTGGAACAGTCCCTGGGGCCCTGGGCGGCCGGGCTGGCATATCGAATGTTCGGCCATGAGCCGTAAATACCTTGGGGATAGTTTTGATATTCATGGCGGCGGCGAGGATCTGGTTTTCCCCCACCATGAGAATGAAATTGCCCAGAGTGAGGGGGCGACGGGGAAACCCTTTGTTAAATATTGGCTGCATCACGCCTTTGTGACCATTCGGGACGAGAAGATGTCCAAGTCACTGCATAATTTTCTGACTATTCGTGAGGTGCTGGAAAACCATCATCCGGAGGCCCTGCGGATGATGGTTTTTTCCACCCATTACCGCCATCCGCTGGATTTTTCCGACAGTACCCTTAATGAGGCCCAGAGCGCTGTCAACCGGCTTTATAACTGTATGGCGGCCTGTGCCGATCTGCCGGATGGAGCGAAGGGGGCAAAGACTGTTGCCAGTTGTGAGGAGCAGGAGCATCTCGCTGGTCTGGAGGGGCGTTTTATTGAGGCCATGGATAATGATTTTAATACGGCTCGGGGGCTTGGCGTCCTCTTTGAGGCCGTAAAGCTGATTAACCGTCTGCGCCAGAGACTGCCCAAGGTGCCAGCGGTAGAGGACATTGAACTTCTGCGGCAGGGGACGGTCGTGGTTACCCGTCTGGCAGGGATTATGGGGCTGCTGCGCCAGGACTCGGCCGCTTATCTGCGTGAGGGCCAGAGCCGGCATCTGCGCTCCCTGAGGATGACGGAAGAGGAATTATCCGCCATGCTTGAGGAACGTCTTGCCGCCCGCCGGGACAAGAACTGGGCCAGGGCCGATGAAATCAGGGATCTGCTGCTGGCCAGGAATATCGAGTTAAAGGACAGCCCCCAGGGTACTACCTGGCATGTGGCTGATAATGGGAATTCAATAACTACCGGTTAAAGGCGGTGCCCGTAAACGAAATAGTATAATATTTGGCTGGAGGCAGTTTTACTGTGAAAATTTTGATAGCAGAAGATGATACTGACCTTCAGTTGATGGCTGGAAGGTTAATGCAACATTGGGGCTTTGAATATGATTCGGTCTCGAATGGGCAAGAGGCTGTCGCACCGGCCCGACTACATGAAGGTAAATACGATCTTTGCTTGATGGATATTGATATGCCGGTAATGAATGGTTTCGAAGCCGCAAAAATTATTCGGCGTAAGTTGAAATACTTCCCTATTATGGCCTTGACGGGTAACCTGCAGGCGAAGGATGAATATTTAAAAGCAGGAATGGATGATTTTTTAGAAAAGCCTTATTCCTTTGATGACCTTTACCGAAAGATTGATGAATTAACGGTAAAGTATTACAGGTTTGAAATTAACGATAAAGATTTTTTTATTAAAAAGGAGATGCCAATGGATCAGCGGCACGCACAGGAATTAAGGGAACTTGCCAAAAAAAATCTGCGGAGAGTCAAATTCTTTGATGGGCCTGGAAGCTCCTTAATTGTTCATAAAAATGTTACCAACAAGATATCATACGACTTTAACGTCAAGAGACAATTAATGACGTCATTCATTAATCGAGATTCTGAAAAACCGACTCGTTGTGAATTATATAAAGAAAGTAATTACCTTATGCCGCAAACATATCTTATGGAAGAGGAAAGCGACAATTTAATAAAGTTGGAAGATGTGGAATTAGAGAAATATCCGGAGCCGGCTTTTAAACGTCCTGATGATGAATAATTGTAATTAGTTTGCTAAGGCGGATAAGCCAGCCTGAACTATGAGCTGTAACTGTTTAGATGTGCCCTGGATAACCTTTAAACAGAGACCTATAACATGGGAGGAGAGGCGAAATGATACGATTACCAGCGGTTGCCGGTCAATTTTATCCCGCCGATGGCGGGGAATTGCGGAGTTTTATTGCCGAGCTGTCCTCTTCGACGGACAGCGTTCAACCTCGCCAGGCCCTGGCCGCTGTTGTGCCGCATGCCGGATATATATATTCCGGGGCTGTGGCCGCCCAGACCTTTAAGCGGCTTGATATTCCGTCTACCGTGGTGGTTATAGGCCCCAACCATCACGGCATCGGGGCTGACCTGGCCCTGATGCGGGAAGGGCGCTGGCGGATGCCCATGGGGGAGGTGAATATAAATAGCGCCCTGGCCGATAATCTTCTGACCGGAGAGGTGTTCAGCGCTGATTACACGGCCCATTTAAAAGAACATTCTCTCGAGGTACAGATTCCTTTTCTGCAATACTTTGCCGGGGACTTGGATATAGTGCCCATCTGCGCCTCATATATATCCTATGCTCAATGCCGCCGGGCCGGGG
>CAZZJP010000108.1:0-6699 GCA_964654555.1 uncultured Desulfobulbia bacterium | reverse complement strand
TCTGGCGGCGTGAAACAATAATTGTCAGAAGCAGAATAATGCCAAGTCCTGCCATAAGTTCCAGTGCGGTGGAAAACCATTGCGGGAATATATTAACCTTTTTTTCCGCTATACCGGTCTCAAAATGTTTTTGTAATAGTTTATAATAGATAGAGTTGTTATCATTCTGCAAAATCTCCATCTGTTGATCTATTTTGGCCTTTAGGTATGGGGTTAAGGCGGAATTTTTGGGAAAGGCGAATTTAATATTGGTTGGATTAAAAATTATCGGGGTTTTTTTAAGCGAAAAATATTTCGCATTGCGGTTGCCAAAATTTCTGTTGGTTATACCCGCGTCAACCCTCTTTTCTTCAACAGCCTTGAATACCTCTCTATAGTTGTTAAATACCACAAAGGTGCAATGCAGATTAAGTTTGGAGCTTATTTCTCTAAAGCCATTTTTATCCTCCAGATTACTGCTTCCCCTCATAGCGGCTATTTTTTTACCGGCAAGATCTTTAAAAGACAGAATGGTTGCTTCATCCTTACGAATATAAAGTCTTGACCAGCTCATAAGTACCGAAGAATCAGAAAAACTATAGAGTCTGCCCCGTTTTTCCGTATATGCCACATCCGGCATTATATCGATTTCGTTGTTTTTTAAGCGGCGCAGGTCTTCCGCCCAGCTCCCGGGGATATATTTAATTTCCCAGTTTTCCTGTTTGGCTATATACTCTATGAGCGCCGGCCAGAACCCGGAAACCTTGCCCTGGGATGTTGTAAAAATCTTGGGTGGATTTTCATAGACCCCAACCTTTATCAGTTGTTTTGCGTATAAATATGGTTGCAGTACCAGGAGAAAACCTAAAGCGGTTATAAAAGAAAATAACGCCCGTTGGTAATTAGTTGTCAAGTGAGGAAATGGCATGTCTTTTCTCCCGCTTCAGATATATGTAACCATTCTATTATTATACCATTTATTTACGATTGTTATCTTTTTATTACAGCACCAAAAAAACCATCATGGGAGTTGAGGCCTGGTCTGGTGGACAGGAAACCATTTTTGTTGATCAAATGAGCAAGGGGGACGGGCAGGATTTGAGCGGCATTAGTGATGGTGAAAGCGGGATGATTTTCGCTGAACAGCTGGATTACCTCTTCGTTTTCTTCCGGCTCCATACTGCAGGTGGCGTAAACCATAAGGCCATGGGGAGTAAGCAGAGCGGCGGCGCTGTGCAGGAGTTCTAATTGGCGCTGCTGAAATTTAATCAGGTCAGCCGCTTCGCGGTTCCAGCGAATATCCGGGTGACGGCCGCTGACACCGAGACCGGAGCAGGGGGCGTCGATTAAGATGGCATTAAATTTGATTTTGCTGGCCGCGGCAAAATCTTGCAGTGTGGTATTCCGGCATATGGGATTGAGGTTAAGGCGCCGCAGGTTTTTTTGCAATAGGCTGTATCGTATCTTTTGCGGCTCTAAGGCCCACAGGGTGCCGTCCCGGGGGATGAGCTGGGCCAGGGCGCAGGTCTTGCCGCCCAGCCCGGCACAGGCATCGAGGTAATTACCCTTGGTAAATGGTGCCAGGAGAGCGGTTATTATCTGAGCTGTTTCATCCTGTACCGAAAACCAGCCTTCATTATATCCCGGCAGTTCATTAATGGGCATGTTTTCCTGGAGCCATACGGCCTCGTTTATCAGTCCTTTGCGGTAGGTTATTTTCTGTTCTTTTAATTCATTTGTAAAATTAACCGTTGAAATTTTAGCCTGGTTTATGCGCAGGCAGAGGTGTGAATCCTGATTTGAGGCCCCGCATATCCGGCGGGTTTCTTCTTTACCAAAATGTTGCAACCAGCGTTCAATAAGCCATTGTGGGTGATTGCATTCCACCATAAAGGGTTGATTCTTTAGTTCATCCTTTAATTTTTCCCGCTGGCGGCATGCTGTTCTTAAGACCCCGTTCACAAAGCCGGTGAGCCAGCGCGGCTGGCGTTCACTTTGTAAAGCCTTGATGGTTTCATTGATAACTGCCGAATCTGGCAGGCGATCCAGCCATAATAATTGGTAGAGAGCGGCCCGCAGGGCCTGGAGGGTAACCGGCCGCATCTTGGCTATGGGATGGGTGGATAATTGGGCCAGGATAAAATCAAGGGAGTTTTGCTGGCGCAATACCCCGAAAACAATGGCCTTTAAGAGATGGTGGTCTCGTTCATTAATGAGATGGCTATGCTTTTCAATGAGCGGGTCGACGGACGATCTTGAACGCTGCCGCTGGCAGAGAATCTTGACGGCTATGGCCCTGATATTTACTGGTTTGGTCATAACGCATATCTATTATAAAGGTGTTAATAACTCTGCCGCTTCCCGGAAGGCTAAGGGTGGGGCAAAAAAAAGCGGCGCTATTAAAACGCCGCTTGGTTACGTTGTGTTTTTGTAATACGATATTCTGCTTAATCAGCCTTATTTTTTGCGCTTCTCCCAGTCCGCCAAAAAGCTCTCAATACCGCGGTCAGTTAGGGGATGCCGGGCTAACTGGTTAATTACCTTGAAGGGGATGGTGGCGATATCGGCTCCAATCAGGGCGGCATCCAGGACGTGATTAGGGCTGCGGATACTGGCCACAATAACCTCGGTCTGGTAGCCGTAATTATCGTAAATTGTCATGATATCGCTGACTAAATCCATGCCTGGGTGGGAAATATCATCCAAACGGCCGATAAAGGGGCTGGCGTAGGTGGCACCAGCCTTGGCTGCCATCAGGGCCTGAGTGGCGGAAAAGATCAGGGTAACATTGGTCTTGATACCCTCGCTGCTGAATATTTTAGCGGCCTTCAGACCCTCGGTGGTCATGGGGATCTTGATGACTATATTATCGTGAATGGCGGCCAGTTTGCGGCCCTCGGTCACCATACCTTCGGCTTCAAGGCTGATTACCTCAGCGCTGATGGGGCCGTCGACAATACCGGTAATCTCCTTGATAACCTCTTCAAACGGTTTACCTGATTTGGAAATCAGGGAGGGATTGGTGGTTACGCCGTCAACCATACCAATGGCAACGGCTTGGCGGATTTCCTCGGTATCAGCGGTATCAATAAAAAATTTCATAATCAGGCTCCTTGGTTTGTTTTAAATTTTTGCAGGCATTCCTTACTGCAAAAATAATAAGTAGTGCCGTTTACTTGTAATGATTCCGATTCTTTTTGGGGGACATAGGTGTGACATACCGGATCTTCCACCAACAGATCATCCGGCGGGGGAGGTTCCACATGGCCCCGCTTTGAACTAAGGCTCCGGGTCAGGAGACGAAAGATAATATAGATGAGGGCAGCGATAATTAGCAGACGAATCATGTTATTTCCAGGTTATTTTTTTTATCTGCTGATCGTGATTACGGCGCTCCAGACGGCGCAGCATTTGGCGGCTGCTGAGGCCGCTTGCCGGATGCTGGTGATCTGGGGCCAATTCCGCCAAGGGAGCCAGGACGAAGAGTCTATCCGCCATCTCCGGATGGGGCAGATCCAGATCCGTATCATGACAGACCAGATCGTCATAATAGAGGATATCAAGATCAATAATTCTGTCCATCCCTTTGCTGCGATCCCGCCCCATGCTGGTCTCTAATTGAAGCAGGGCGGTAAGTAAGGAGGCTGGCGGTTTTATAGTCTCCACCATACCCACGGCATTAGTGAACCAGGAGCTGGAGGTCATACCCACCGGAGCTGTTTTATAGGGGCTGGAGAGAGCCAGGGGGGTGATACCGCCGCCCTTTAAGCCTTGCCAGACCTTTAAAAGGTTGGCCCGTCCGTCACCGAGATTGGAGCCCAGGGCAATAAACGCCAGAGCCATTAAAAGTCTTGCAGGCCCAAAACATCGAACATGGTATACATACCGTTGGCTCGTTCCACTACCCAGGCGGCGGCTACCGCGGCGCCTTTGGCGAAATTATCCCGGCTCATGGCTCGGTGGCTTAGTTCCAGCCGCTCACCGGCACCGATGAAATAGGCGGTATGTTCGCCGACGATATCACCGCCGCGAATGGTCTGAATACCTATCTCCGTGTCGCTTCTCTCGCCGATAATTCCGTGCCGGGCATAGACCCCAACCTCATCCAACTTGCGATTCACCGCCTCGGCCATGACCTCGCCGAGTTTTAAGGCCGTCCCGCTGGGGGCATCCTTTTTTAGGCGGTGATGGGCCTCGACAATCTCCATATCATAGGAATCCCCGAGAACTGCCGCCATCTTGGCGGCTATTTTAAAAAGGACGTTTACCCCTACTGACATATTGGGGGCCTGGACACAGGGGAAGTTTTGGGCCAGCCGGCCTAATTCGGTTAGTTCATCACTGGTGAGTCCGGTGGTACCGATAACCATGGCCTTTTTATATTTGGCTGCCAGCCGGGCAATCTTGATGGTGGCCTCATGGAAGGTAAAATCAATGATAACGTCGCCGGAGGCAATTATCGTCTCCAGGTCATCAACTACCTTTATCCCAAGCTGCCCGCAGCCGCCTAACTCTCCAATATCCTGGCCGACATCCGGACTTCCGGGGCGCTCAAAGCCGCCCGCTATCTGTAAGGCCTTATGCTCATTTACCATATGGCCGATTCTGCGGCCCATGCGGCCGCTGGCTCCGGCGATAATTACCTTGGTCATTTTTTTAACTCCAATTTGGGTTGGAAGGTGCTTAAGAATTGTCCTTATCTAAATAAGTCCATAGGCGGCAGCGGCCTTTTTCAGGCGCTCAAGATTGGCGGCGCTTATAGAGGCCAGGGGCAGACGGGGAGCGCCTGATTTTATTTTAGCCATTAATTCCAGCGTCTTTTTGGCCGGTACGGGGTTACATTCATAAAACATGGCCTGCATCAGGGGGAAGATGCGGTAATGAACCTTGCGGGCCGCGGCAAAATCGCCGTTCAGGGCGAGATCCATAAGATTTGCCATATCACCTGGCGCCACATTGGAGGTTACCGATATCACTCCTTTACCGCCAATGGCCACAGTGGCCATAGAGGTAAAATCATCACCGGAGAGGACGGTAAAATCGGCGGGGCAGAGGCGGATAACCTCGCTTATCTGGTTCAGGTTGGCGGTGGCTTCCTTGATGCCGACAATATTATCAATCCCGGCGCAGCGGGCCACGGTCTCCGGCAGCATATTAATCCCGGTGCGAGAGGGAACATTATACATAATTATGGGGATGTCCACCGCCTCGGCCGCCGCTTTAAAATGTTGGTACAATCCCTCTTGTGAGGGGCGGTTGTAGTAAGGGGTAATCATCAGCGAACCGTTTGCCCCAGCCTCCTTGGCGTATTTGGTGAGCTCAATGGTCTCGGAGGTGCTGTTGGAGCCGGAACCGGCCAGAATCGGCACTCTCCCTTTGGCGGTTTTAATGGCTAATTCAATAACCTTATGATGCTCTTCATGGCTCAGGGTAGCTGATTCACCAGTGGTGCCGCATGGCACGATTCCGTTAATCCCACCTGTTATCTGAAACTCAATCAGATCCATTAACCCCTGTTCATCAAGCGCGCCGTCAATGAACGGTGTGACAATCGCCGTGTAAGCTCCCTTAAATTCAGTCATTTTTCCACTCCCATTCTTCTTTATTAGTAAACTCTGTGTCTAAAAGTACCAACCGCCAGAGTGTCAGTTTACTGTTGGGTTTCGCAAAAATAGCTCAACACCAACCTACATTTCTAATATATTCACCACCGCTTTCGATTCGGGGACAAAATGATTTAATCTGTCTTCTTCCGGCATAAAACTACCAACCAGGGACTAAGGCAATATTCTAAGCGGACACCGCCTCTGGGGTTAACAAACCCTCATAAACAATGGTGGCCCCTCCTTCGAGGTAGACATTATCAATCCGCTGATTTTTATCTATCTGAAAGTGAATAATTAATTCATCGCCGCCAGAGGTGATAATGGTCGTCGGTGAAGCCGCCCCCTTGAGGCCCTTGATCAGGGCGGCGGCCACCGCGCCTGTGCCGCAGGCCATGGTTTCATCTTCCACCCCGCGTTCATAGGTACGGATATAAAGACCGTCGGCGGTCTGGCGGACGAAATTAACATTGGTTCCGGCTGGCTGGTAATGGGCATGAAAACGAATGTTCCGGCCCCATTCCTGAACCTGGGCCGTGGTAATATCATCAACAAAGTAGACCACATGCGGAACCCCGGTGTTGATGTGATGCAGGAGCCGCTCTACTCCGTCAATCTCCAGCCGTTCATCGAGCCGCAGATCAACAGGATTGGTCATTTTGATTCGTACCGCCCGGCCGCGTATCTCGGCCTCAATAATTCCGGCTATGGTCTTAAAACGCATTTTGGCCGGGGCTATTTTATGCTCATGGGCGTAACGGGCCGCGCATCTGGCCCCGTTGCCGCACATCTCAGCCAGACTGCCATCGGCATTGTAGAACTGCCAGCGGAAATCGGCTTGTTCATCATCCTCAATAAGAATAAGACCGTCGGCTCCGACTGAAAATTTATGGCGGCAGATCAGGCGGGCAAATTTCGGTTGATCCGCCTTGGCCAGCCAGGCCTTCCGGTGATCAATGATGATAAAATCATTACCAGCACCGTTCATTTTGGTGAACGAGATGGGAAATGGCAGGTTTGTTATGTCCATTTTTTAAGTAAATTCCGGAACAGCCTCGCCGCGAATTAAATCGGCAAAGGTCTCCCGTTTACGAATAACATTAAACTCAGTTTGATG
>CAZZJP010000107.1:0-6702 GCA_964654555.1 uncultured Desulfobulbia bacterium | reverse complement strand
GCGTCGAGATAAAGGGCGCTGGGATGGCGGCCGGCCAGAAATTTGGCCAGACCAGCCTTGGCGCAGAAAGACTGGGCAAAAAAGACCGTGGGGATTGCCGGATTATAGTACAGTTCCAGATCCTCGGCGGCCGGGGTCTTGTTCTCCATGCAGCGAGTCCAGCCATAGATATGGGTGGTATCCGGAAACAGCTCTAACAGAGAAAAATCACGTGGTGGTACCCCCCAGAAACCGGCCCGCGGTTGACATGGTTTAAGATTTACGCCGCTTTGAGGACTGTGGTGCTTCACCCCTTCAGTGATGAGCAGAAATTTTTCCAGCAGAGCCATGCGGGTTCGGCAGACAGGGGCGCCAAAGCCCCGCCTGTCCTGATTTCTGGTTCGAATAACCGGAATAGAAAGTATATTGGATAGAATAGTGGAAACATGAAGAGCCGAATCACATTTTCCGGCTCCCACGTCAATATAGACGGCGTCAAGGGACAGACGCAGGGCATTCAAGACCACGGTACGCAGAATGGCGCAATAGACCCTGGGCAGATAAGGGGCCGTGCCCTCAATGCTGTCCGGCACCAGCCTGGCATCCAGATCATGGATGGCTGTACCATGAGTGTTAAGATATTGAATGACTTTCAGGGGCGGCACGCCAACGATCCCGGCCTTGAGCGGCGGGGTTGGCAGCTGCCATTTTGTCTGACAGATGTTCATTTTGTGTCGTAGTTGTCCGAAATATTTATCGATCCTGGCGGGCCAGAAGCCATAAGCCAAAGGGGCAGACGATAATATACATGAGCCAGGAGGCAATCACCGGGTGAATATATCCCGCTCCGGCCATGGCTTGAGCCGCGCTCCACCAGCTCCAGGCGGCAAAGGCCAGGCCGCAGCTTATGGGAACAGCCACGGTTAGATCCTGCCCCCATCGCTGGTGAATAATCAGGAGAATGGGCAAGCCGATACAGATCAACGGCAGGCCAAGAAAGATAAAGGAGAGGCGTTTGTTAAAGTTGAGCCAGGCCCCGCGGTTGTCCGAAGCGCTATGAGTCTGGCGCATGAGGCTGCTGATGGATTGCTCCCTGGCTTTATAGAAGGGCTTAAAAAATTGCCGCGGGTCATCGGGCAGACTCATGGTCAGTTTTTTAAAAACCTTGACGCTGTAGAGATTATCACCATGCGGAGCGGGCCTTTTAATCTGGCCGTCCTTAAAATGCCAGATGCCGTTATGCCACCGGGCTTGAGCGGCAGAAATCATCATCTCAAAGTGGAAATCTTTATCACTAAGCTGGGTATAGGAGAAACTAATAAACTCCCCTGGCCGGCGGCTGGAACGGATAAAGGTATAAATCCCCTGTTTGCCGCGGTGAAAGACCCGGCCGTTGCGCGTTATGCCCTTCGGTATCCGATGTTCAACCTTTTCATACCAGATACGATCAGTGGCGGCCTCGGTGGCGGGAAGCAGCCATTGGGCCATGCTGAGGGCGATTATGGTGCAGATGAGAGCCGCCGCCAAGATGGGGGCGGTTATGCGTTTGATACTGATACCGCCAGCCTTCAAAGCCATTAACTCGTGGTTATGATTGAGAAGACCCAGGGTAAGAATCCCAGCCAGAAGGATGGAGACGGGCTGCATCATGTCCATCATAAAGGGGATTTTGAGGAGAAAATATTTTAGAGCCAGACCTAAACTCTGACCGGCCCCCAGGAAATTATCAAGACGCTCGAAGAAGTCGACCAGGAAATATATCCCCGACAGGGTACTGGACACCAGGATAAAATTTTTAAAAAATTGCTGACAGAGATAACGATTTAGAATTTTCATAGCGCCCTGGATTAAGGTCTGAAAACTGGGGCGCGGCACAGTACCCAAGGCCGCCGCCCAAAACTACGAACAGTATTTTACGCATGGGTTTTGTTGAGAAAATAGTGAATTACGGTTATGTTATATTTTTTGTAACTCTTCGGAGCAGAAACAGTGCCGCCAATCGTCAAATATATAACCATCAGCGCTCCAATTCCCAAACTGAGTGATAACCTGGCTGATATTGACCGCCTGAAAAGAGCCCTGCTTACCGAGACTTCCGGCCAACCGCTCAACATCCCTTTCGCACAGGTGTCTAATGTGGCGGCCGCCTTTCGTCAAGCAAAATTTTCCGGCACCGCGGTTATTAATGATATTGGTGACCGCCTGGAACTGGTGGACTTTGTGGAGAATCCCGGCCCGCCGGCCGCCATGGCCCTTGATTTGGGTTCCACTCACCTTGAGGCCTCACTGCTGGATCTGCACAGCGGTGAAACCCTGGCTCATGCCCATGGCGAAAACTCCCAGATTGCCTTTGGGGCCGATATTTTAAGCCGGATTCACTTCGCCGCCCGTCCGGGAGGGCTCACTAAACTCCATGAGGCGGTACTCGGCAATATTAACGATCTGGTCCGGCAATTGGCCCGGCAGGCGGGGCTAACCCCGCGGGAGATCAGGGCGCTTGCCGTCTCTGGCAATCCCACCATGACCCATCTCTTTCTTAATTTAAATCCCGGCCACATCTGCCGCGAGCCATATATCCCCCTGATCAACGCCCCGGATATCTGTTACGGCCGGGAATTGGGCCTTGATATCCACCCCGCCGCCCCGGTATTTATCATGCCGGGGGTCGGCAGTTATTTTGGCGGTGATCTCATCTCCGGGATCATGGCCAGCGGAGTGGATGAGCAGGAGCAGATCTGTATGCTCATTGATGTGGGGACTAACGCCGAGGTGGTTTTGGGCAACAGGGACTGGCTTATGGCCTGCGCCGGGGCTGCCGGCCCGGCTTTAGAGGGCGGTGTGGCCCGAATGGGAATGCGGGCCGGAGCCGGAGCTATTGAACATATCAGTATTACGCCTGGCAGCGGGACGGTGACATATGAGACCATCGACGGCAGTCCGGCACGCGGGATCTGCGGCTCCGGCATCATTGATCTAATGGCGGCCCTGTATTTAGCCGGCATCATTGATTTACGGGGTAAATTCAGACCCGGTAAAGACGACGACAGGCGGTTGCGTAAAGGTGCCGAGGGCTGGAGTTATATAGTGGTGCCTGGAACGGAGACCGCCAATGGCCGGGCCATTGAGTTGAATCAGGTGGATCTAGATGCCATGATGCGCTCCAAGGCTGCCATGTATGCCATTCTCACCACTCTGGTATCTCAGGTCGGGGTCTCCTTTGCCGAGCTGGATAAGATTTATGTGGCCGGGGCCTTTGGGCGGCATATTTCACCCCGTCAGGCCATAACCCTCGGCATGCTCCCTGACCTGCCTCTTGAAACCTATGTCCCCATTGGCAACAGTTCACTGCGGGGGGCTGAAAAGGCTCTGCTGTCCAGCCGGGCTCGGGTACGCTGTCAGGAGATCAGACGGAACATTACTTATATAGAATTAAATGTTAATCAGGAGTTTATGCTCCGTTTTTCCGGCGCTAAATTCATTCCCCATACCGATAAAAGTCTTTTCCCCTCTGTACCCTGAGCCTCCGTATAACTCCACCCCATTAGCAGTTGCGAGAAGTGTCCCTGTTGTGTTAAGATAAGCCTATTTGTTTGTTGTAATTTGGTTAAGAGATATGGTGGAAAAGAAAAAAACAGCCACGAGAAAACGTAACTGCAGAAAATTATCCCAGAGAACTGCTAAGGAGCGTCTGCGGGAATTTTTGGAGTTATTCAGCAAGGAAGATGACGTCCTGTTGGTTATTAATGCCGATCCTGACGCTCTGGCCTCGTCCCTGGCCGTGAAACGTCTGCTGCGCTATAAGGTACGGAGCGTAACCATCAGTTATCCCAACGAAATCAGACGGCTGAGTAATCTGGCTATGGTGGATCTTCTGAAGATTCCCATTGAACGCCTCCATAATATTTCCCTTAAAAACTATTCCAAAAAGGTAATGCTGGATTCTCAGCCTCTGCATCTGCCAGCCTTTGAAAATATCGCCTTTGACGCAGTAATTGACCATCACCCCATTACCAGCGGCTGGGAGGCGGATTATATAGATTTACGGCCTGATTACGGGGCCGTGGCCTCAATGATGATTGAGTATCTGCGGGCCGGCGGTATGAAGCCTTCGGTGGCTCTGGCTACCGCTCTTTTTTATGCCATCAAGGTTGACACCAATAATTTCGAGAAAAAGGCCAATCTGGCCGATGCTATTTCATTCCGTTATCTCTTTAATCTCGCCAATCATAATCTGGTGCGCAAGATCGAGTTGTCCGAGCTGCGTATCTCCGAGTTAAATTATTTTCGCACCGCCTTTACCGAGATGAAGATCTCCAATAACCGGCTTTATGTCCATGTGGGTCGGGTATACAACCCTGATATTTTAGTAATTATCGCGGATTTCTTCAATCATGTCCAAAAGGTATCCTGGGTTTTTGTCTCCGGTATTCACGGTGAACGTCTCGTGGTCATCTTCCGTTGCGACGGCTACAAGAAAAACGCCGGCCGCCTGGCGGAAAATATATTCGCCGAGGTGGGGTCGGCCGGAGGCCACCGGGAGGCGGCCAGGGCCGAGGTACCGCTTAAAAATCTTGACAAGCATGATCAGGATTTCAGCACCAGAATCCTGATGCGTTTGACGAGAAGGCATATGTAATACCTGGGTAACTTCAACCGCACCCAGCCCCATAATCTGACCTGCCTAACCTGCATTGAGATCAATAAACCTACAACATCAAGGGGAATAAAATTGATGCTGCCCCTTTCTTGCTATCATCATTAATCCCTACCGCCTTGTGGAGCTACAAACAGCTCCCTCCATGCTCAACTATTCAGCTGCGTCAAATCCGGAGTCTGTATTTACTTTGATTCCAGAGGTATGCGAGAAGGCAAGTATGAGGTGCTGCTGAACTCTTAAACTATCGGGCAGCACCAACTTTGGTGCCCTTGGTGAACTATTGCAAAAAACTACCATAACTTATTTGACATAATTCCCCTTTTATGACCATAATGTAGATATTAATGCCAGATATTTCATTATCGTGAAAAATTAAGGGAGAAAGTTAATGCGGGTAAATATTGGCCCTGTAACCAGACTCGAGGGGCATTTAAGTATTCATACAACCGTGGAAGATAATATTATCACCGAGGCTAAAAGTGTTGGTGAGATGTTTCGCGGCTTCGAAATTATACTAAGAGGCCGGGATCCGCTGGATGCCCAGCAGATTACTCAGCGGATATGCGGTGTCTGTCCCTACGCCCATGCCATCGCATCATCCTACGCCCAGGAAAACGCCTATAACCTGCAGGTACCGGCCAACGGCCGAATTTTGCATAATTTGATCCAGGGAGCTAATCATCTCTACGATTATCTGTTGCAGTTCTATCAATTATCCGCCCTGGATTTTATTGATGTCACGGCTATCCTGAAATATTCCGGCAATGACGCCGACCTGGTAAAACTAAGAAACTGGGTAAAAAGAGAGCTGGCCTCAGATAAGCATTTCCCGGCCGCCCCCTTTTTACCCCGTTTGTCGGGGAAATACATTAACGACAATGAAATCAATATCGGGGCCTTGAAACACTATATTGAAGCCCTGGAGATCCAGAAAAAAGCCAACCGGGCCTCGGCAATCTTTGGCGGCAAGTTTCCCCACGCGACCGCTATTTTCCCAGGCGGCTGCACCCTTGAACCCAATATTGACCATATTTCCACCTATCGCTCCTTAATTACGGATGTCCGTGATTTTATCCATAAAAAATATCTTCCCGATCTGCTCGCCGTGGCTGAAAGTTTCCCGGAGTATTGGCATATAGGTCAAAGCAAAGGAGGCTTTCTGTCATATGGTCTGCTGCCCTTCGGCCCCGAATCCGGCAGCAAACGCCTGTTTGCCGCCGGGGTTACAACGCCGGCCGGAGTAGGGCCGGTAGATTTTGAGGCCATTAAAGAGGATGTTAAATACTCCAGATATTCATCGCCCTCCGGCCTCAAAGTGCGTGAGGGTACACTTACCCCGGCCCCCCATAAGGAGTCCGCCTATAGTTGGATCAAGGCCCCCCGTTACCAGGGAAAGATGATGGAGGTGGGGGCGGCCGCCAGGGTAACCGTTGATTACCTTCAGGGAAATAATCAAACAATAAAACAGCTGGTGGACAAATTCGCGGCTAAGGCAGGAATCGGGCTGGAAAATCTCAACTCGGTATTAGGACGTCATCTGAGCCGCGCCATCTCAGGGGTAGTGATTGCCGACTTTCTGCTGGCCGAAACGGAAAAAGTGGATATTGGCGCCCGGGCCATGGCCGACTTCAAAATTCCAGAATCAGGAGAGGGCTTCGGTGCCACAGAGGCCTCCAGAGGTGCCCTGTTGCACTATATCAAGATAAAAAACTACAAAATTGACAAATACGAGTGCGTGGTACCAACTACCTGGAATTGTTCTCCCAGGGATGACCGGGATCAGCCAGGCGCTTTGGAATCAGCCTTAGTCGGCACCAGGGTTGAAAACCCCCGGGAACAGATAGAGGCCAACAGGGTTATTCACTCCTTTGATCCCTGTCTGGCCTGTGCCGTACATTAATTACACCCTGATCCGGCCCATGCGGAACAATAATCTCCTGATCAGTTAAAAATTAGCAAGGATAAGATTATGCTGGATAGACGGAATTTTCTGAAATTAGCGGCCTGCCTGAGTGCCGCTTTTGGTGTTTCTAATCTTCCGGAGACGGTACAGGCGGCGCTTAAAA
>CAZZJP010000106.1:0-6808 GCA_964654555.1 uncultured Desulfobulbia bacterium | reverse complement strand
CGCAAGAGGTCAGCGGTTCAAATCCGCTCGTGCCTACCATTCCCCATTCTTTAAAGCGGCCCCTGGCCAATGGGTTGATTAACCGAGACAGATATTAAGACATGGAAGCCGCCGCGCTTCCTTTAACCCATGCGGCCCGAAGATAATGACAATCAATATATCCATAGATAATGGTTCGGTTCAGACCCTGCCTGCCGGGGTTTCAGCCGCCGAGGCCGTCAAGACCATCTGTTCCAGCAAGACGCGGAAAAAGGTAGTGGCCGTTAAGATCGGTAACGAATTAAAGGATCTCTCCACCGCCCTGCAAGGTGACGCAGTCTTAGAAACCATCACCGCCGACAGCCCGGCAGGACTTGACATTATACGGCACAGTGCCGCTCACATTATGGCACAGGCCGTGCTTGATATATTCGGCAGCCAGGTTCAGGTAACCATAGGCCCTTCCATTACTAACGGTTTTTACTATGATTTTGCCAAAGACTCTCCATTTTCGAGTGATGATTTAGAGAAAATAGAGTCTAAGATGCAGGAATTAGTCAACGCCGACTTACCTTTTAACCGCCAGGTGGTATCCAAGGAAGAAGCCGTAGCTCTGTTTAAGAATAAGGGACAGAATTACAAACTGGAAATCATTAACGATATTACCGACGATACCGTATCCCTTTATCAACAAGGTGATTTTGTCGATTTATGCCGGGGCCCGCACCTGCCGAGTACCGGCCGTTTAAGGGCTTTTAAGTTGATCAAGGTGGCTGGCGCTTACTGGCGTGGTGATGAAAAAAACGCCATGTTACAGCGAATTTACGGCACCGCGTTTAACGATGCCAAGGCCCTGCGCACCCATTTACGGCTCTTGGAAGAAGCCAAAAAACGAGATCACCGCCGTCTCGGCCGGGAACTGGAGTTATTCACCATTAACGATCAGGTGGGCCCAGGTCTTATTCTCTGGCAGCCCAAGGGGGCCAGAGTTCGTACCTTAATTGAAGAATTTTGGAAAAATGAACATTTCCGGCATGATTATGAGTTGCTTTATACCCCGCAGATAGCCAAACGTGATTTATGGCAGACCTCGGGACATCTTGATTTTTACGTTGATGACATGTTCTCACCTATGGATGTGGATGAGGTCAGCTACCAGATCAAGCCCATGAACTGCCCTTTTCATATTGCCATCTACAAGACACGTAAACGCAGCTATCGGGAGTTTCCCATCCGCTGGTGCGAATTGGGAACGGTATATCGCTATGAGCGTACAGGCGCTCTGCACGGTCTGATGCGGGTTCGTGGTTTTACTCAGGATGATGCCCATATATTTACTCTGCCGGAGCAGTTGGAAGATGAAATATTCAATATTTTAGACCTCAATATGAATATCCTCCAGACCTTTGGTTTCAAGGACTACGAGGTTTATCTCTCCACCCGGCCTGAGAAGTCCGTGGGCAGCGACGAAAATTGGGAGCGGGCCACCAGCGCTCTGAAACATGCCCTTGAGAAAAGGGGCATGAGCTACGAAATCGACCCCGGTGAAGGGGTATTTTACGGGCCTAAGATTGATATAAAAATTAAAGATGTTATAGGCCGTTCCTGGCAATGTTCCACTATTCAGGTTGATTTTAATTTACCTGAGCGTTTTGCCATGAGCTATACCGGAGAAGACGGCCACGATCATCAGCCTATCATGATTCACCGGGCCTTGATGGGTTCTCTTGAGCGGTTCTTCGGGGTGCTTATAGAGCATTACGCCGGCGCCTTTCCTCTGTGGCTGGCCCCGACCCAGGCCATTATCCTTAATATTTCCGATGCCCAGAGTGAATATGCCCAAAGGGTTTACAAACAATTAAAAGAGGCTGGGATCAGAGTCGAAAAAGATCTGCGCAACGAAAAACTGAATTATAAGATTCGTCAGGCCCAATTAAACAAAATTCCCTTTATGTTGATTATCGGCGACCAGGAGATGGCAGATAATACCCTTACCGCCCGTTTACGTGACGGCAAGAATCTGCCGGCCATGACCGTCGGTGAGTTCCTTGCTCATATTAAACAAGATAGCTGTATCCCAACGCTGAATTAAACATACAAAAAAACCACAGTTGGAGGTGGAGTATCAAAAAAGGTAGAAGGAAGGATCAAAACGGCAGAGAGGCCAGGGCGCGGATCAACGAATTGATCAAAGTACAGAGTATCAGAGTTATTGATTTGGACGGCGAACAGCTGGGTATCATGCCGACCAGAGAGGCCTTGGCCAAGGCAAGAGAGGATGGCTATGATCTGGTTGAGATATCACCAAACTCTGATCCTCCAGTCTGCCGGATCATGGATTACGGTAAATACCGCTATGAATTGAGTAAAAAGCAGGCTGTGGCCAAGAAAAAGCAGAGCGTGGTGGAAACCAAAGAAATCAAGCTGCGGCCCAAGACTGAAAAGCATGATGTTGACTTTAAGGTCAAGAACATCAGAAAATTTATTGAAAATAAAAATAAGGTCAAGGTAACAGTTCGTTTCCGGGGCCGGGAAATAGTTTACGCCGACAGCCAGGGTTATAAGACCCTGAAAATGGTTGCCGCCGCCCTCGAAGACATAGCGGTAATTGTTCAGGAACCCAAGATGGAAGGTCGGCAGATGGTTATGTTTGTCGCCCCCAAATAAAGAAAGAATCAGGAGAAAAAATCATGCCCAAGATGAAAACTAACCGCGGAGCGGCCAAACGCTTTAAGGCCAGCGGCAGCGGTAAAATAATTCGAAACAAGGCCTTTGGCAGTCATATTCTGACCAAGAAGACCACCAAGCTGAAAAGGGGTATTCGTAAGAGTACTGTTCTTGATTCTTCTAATGTCAAGAGCGTTAAGCGCATGCTGCCCTACTTGTAAAATATTAATTGGACAATCAAGGCCTTGTGGCTGCTGGATAACTTTATTCAGTTGACAGGGCCGGAATTTTTTTAGCCGGAATTTTAAGGAGATTAAGATGCCCAGAGTAACGCGTGGATTTAAGGCACGCCGCCGTAGAAATAAGATATTAAAGATGGCCAGAGGTTATGTTGGCGGCCGTCATCGTTTAATCAGAACTGCTTCCGAGGCCGTAGACCGCGCTCTGTGTTACGCCTACAGAGACCGCCGCCAGAAAAAGCGTGATTTCCGGAGATTATGGATTGCCCGTATATCCGCCGCCAGCAAGATTAATAATACCTCTTACAGCAAGTTTATGGGTGGTCTCAAAAAGGCCAATATTGAACTTGATCGTAAGGTTTTATCGAATCTGGCAATTCTTGATGCCAAGGCCTTTTCCAAGGTTGTCGAAGCCGCCTCTTAATTCATGGAAGCGGAGCTCCAACGCATAAAGGAAGAGGCCGAGGCCGCTCTCAGTGTCATCAAAGAGGCCGGATCTCTAGAAGAATTCCGGGTTAAATATCTTGGCCGTAAGGGTATGTTTACCGCCCTGATGCGTAATCTGGGTCAGGCTCCCAAAGAGGAGCGTCCCCGGCTTGGTAAACTGGCCAACGATTTCAAACGCACCCTGGAAGAGGTCTTCTCAGCCAAAAAGTCAGTCTTGACTGATACCGGCAACAGGCGGGCTGGCAGTGGTCATCTTGATCTTACCCTGCCCGGCCGGGCGGTACCCTTTGGGAAACCCCATCCGGTAACTCAAGTCATGGAGGAGATGTGCTCTATCTTTGAACGCTTGGGTTTTACGGTTGCGGAAGGCCCTGACATAGAGCTGGATTTTTATAATTTCGAGGGTCTGAACATCCCTAAGCACCATCCTGCCAGGGACATGCATGACACCTTCTATATTGACGACAATGTCCTTCTCCGTACCCATACCTCACCCATGCAGGTCAGAAGTATGGAAAAGGCCGCCCCGCCCCTGCGGATGATCGCCCCCGGCAAGGTATACCGCTGCGATTCCGATATCACGCATACTCCCATGTTCCATCAGGTGGAAGGATTTCTGGTTGATCGCAAGGTATCATTTGCCGATTTAAAGGGCATTCTGGCAGTCTTTATCGCCAAGATGTTTGATAAAAAAACGGCCATCCGTTTCCGACCCAGTTATTTCCCCTTTACCGAACCCAGCGCCGAGGTCGATATCGCCTGTGTAATATGCCACGGCAAGGGTTGCCGGGTCTGCAAGCAGACGGGCTGGCTTGAGATACTTGGCGCCGGACTCATTGATCCTGCGGTTTTTAAAAAGGTGAACTATGATCCGGAGGAATACAGTGGCTTTGCCTTTGGCCTTGGGGTTGAACGGATAGCAATGCTTAAATACGGCATTACCGATATCCGGCTCTTCTATGAAAATGACCGCCGATTTTTAAAACAATTCTAAACCAGCTTATCTGTTACATCGTAATCTTACCACTCTGATACCATAATGAAATTTACCGTAAACTGGCTCAAACAATATGTCGATTTCGACCTGTCAGCCGAGGATCTGGCCGAACGTCTGACAATGCTGGGTCTTGAGGTAGATGCTGTTACCCCGTTATACCAAGCCCTTACAGAGATTAAGGTGGCCGAAGTAATAACCGTTGATCAACATCCTCAGGCCGACCATCTCTCTGTATGCACGGTTCAGGCGGGTAAAGAAGTAAAACGGGTTGTTTGCGGCGCGCCTAATGTGCGGCCCGGCCTGCTTAGCGCCATTGCCCTGCCCGGTGTTGTCATGCCGGAAGGTTTCAAGATCAAGAAATCAAAATTGCGGGGCGAGGTTTCCGAGGGGATGCTTTGCTCTGAGAAGGAATTAGGCTTAAATGACAGTCACGCCGGAATCATTGAGCTGCCTGAATCATGTGCGGTGGGCCAAAGCCTGCGGCAGGCCCTTAATCTTGAGGATACCCTGATTGAGGTTGATCTCACCCCTAACCGCCCGGACTGTACCAGTGTCGTCGGCGTTGCCCGCGAGATAGCGGCCTTCAGCGGCTCTTTTTTAAAGCTGCCAGAAGCGGACGGCAGCATACCGGCTTCGGGTACTTTGGGCAACACGTCATTTTCCATTGAAGTGCGGGACAGCATTCTCTGTCCCCGTTATGCGGCCCAACTCCTGCGGGGGGTCAAGATTGGCCCCTCCCCAGCCTGGCTCCAGCGCCTGCTTACAGCGGTGGGATTGCGCCCCATCAATAATATTGTTGATATAACCAATTTTGTCATGCTGGAATACGGTCAGCCCCTGCATGCCTTCGACTTTAACAAGCTCAGCGGCGGCAAGATTATTGTCCGCCAGGCTCTTAGCGGGGAAAAATTAACTACCCTTGATGATGTTGAACGTCTTCTCGAGCCTGACATGCTGGTTATCTGCGATGAAAACAAGCCTGCCGCAGTGGCTGGAGTTATGGGCGGCGGGGGCAGTGAGGTTGATAATTCCAGCTCCGAAATTTTGTTGGAAAGCGCCTATTTCAATCCGGTATCCATTCGGCGTACCGCCCGCCGTTTAAAGCTCTCCACCGATGCCTCATATCGCTTTGAGCGCGGCATTGACCCCCAGGGAACCATTAAGGCCCTGAACCGGGCCATTTCCTTAATGGTACGTTATGGCGGGGCTGAGACCTCCGGCTCCATGGTTGACTGCCAGGGTACCATGCCCGAAATTAAGCCAATAAATCTCCGGGTACAGCGCACCTCCAATTTGCTTGGTGATGATTTTACCCTGGAGGAAATCAGCAGCATGCTGAACGCCATCGAAATCAGCAGCACCAGGATAGATGAAGACACCCTGCTGGTTACTCCGCCTAGTTTTAGGGTTGATCTGGAACGAGAAATAGACCTGGTGGAGGAAATTGCCCGTTTAAAAGGCTATAATGAAATTTCCACCACCTTGCCCACCGTACCCATGACCTTTTCTTCCCAGGCCGAAGACCGTCTGCTCCGCCGCAAGATTAGTCGGATAATGACCGGGCTTGGTTGTTCTGAGGCCATTAATTACAGTTTTACCGATCCGGCCAATTTTGATAAACTAACCCTTGAGGAAAATGACCATAGACGGCGGACGATAAAGATCATGAATCCTCTTTCCGAGGAACAAAGCATCATGCGCACCACTCTCCTGCCCGGCCTGCTTGAGAATGCCCGTCATAACATAAATCACCAAAACAATGACTTGAAGCTTTTTGAGATTGGTAAGGTATTCCTGCCTGTAGACGGTCAGGAACAACCCCTTGAGGAACAGCATCTCAGCGCCGTCTTCAGTGGTCGTCGACAGCTCGATGGGCCGCCGGTACATTTTGGTACCACCCCCTTCGATATCTATGACGCCAAGGGAATTATTGAAAATATATTAAATGAAATTCGTCTCGAAGCCCATTTTATTATGGACTCTGACACCCCTTACAGCACCTCAGGGCAGTTTCTTACCATTGAGTCGGCTGGCAAATACCTTGGTGAACTTGGTAAATTATCCCCCAGGGTTCTCAAGGACTTTGGCATTAAAGAAGAGGTATACTTCTTAGATCTTAACTTAGATAACGTGGGAGCCGCCCAAATTGCCAGCATAAAATTTAAACCGCTGTCCCGTTTTCCAGCTGTTAAACGCGATTTGGCCATAGTAATTGATAATGGAATCGGGGCTGGTGAACTGGTCGACGCCATTAACAACAAAGGGTTTAAGCATTTGCAACAAGTTGAAATATTTGATATTTACCAAGGAAATCCAATAAATGAAGGGCAAAAGAGTGTAGCTCTGTCACTCACCTATCATTCAGATAAAAATACCTTAAAGGACAAGGCGGTAGCAAAGATTCAGAACAAGATTATAGCCTTACTGGTTGACAAATTCCACGGCAAATTGCGGGAGGCTTAATAATGAGCAAAGAAAA
>CAZZJP010000105.1:0-6828 GCA_964654555.1 uncultured Desulfobulbia bacterium | reverse complement strand
AAAGATTTTAGGCGGCTTAAAGGTTAACAGAGAAAGAATAACCAATAACCTTGATCAGGCCGCCATTATGGTATGTTCTGAGGCCCTGATGTTTGTTATCGGCGAAAAAACAGGTAAGCAGTCCGCCCATGAAATCATCTACCAAGCCGCCATGAACTGCACCGGTTTGGCTAATCTTTTGCAGAAACTGCATGAGGTGCCGGAGGTTAATAAAAATTTTTCAATCCACGATCTCGAGGAGGTGGTGAAATACCCGCGGCGCCATATCGGCCAGGCAGTTCGTCTCGTTGATCTGGTATTGGCACGGGTGGATAACCTGAAGTTTGAACAGCGGCGTAATATTAAAATTCCGCTATGCCCCGTAAAGGGCTGCGGCAAGAAAAGTTCAACAACTACTGATTAAAACCTGCTGCCTGGCTTAACGGCTGCAAGTCTGGATATGGGCAGGCCGGTTTTTATGGTAGCGAAAAAAATTGTCTGGCATTATATTTCAGATAAATTCTTCAAATTTGACCTCCAGACAGATCTCGTACCTAAACACTTCTTTAGGCCATCAAAACTTCACAGACTTCTTAACCGCCTATGTAACTATTCAGCGTGATGTCTAAAAGCAACAATAACGTACAAAAAGTATCACAGGAGATAACAAAATGTTACGAAATATCGTCCGCCTGCTCGTTATCATGGGTCTCTGCCTTGGAGCCGCTAATTTTGTCCAGGCCTGTGTGGGGCGCACCCTCTATATTGGAGCTCTGCAGTCAAACCATGACAAACTCATGGCCGAGATGGTCTCGCTGTTAATCAACGAACGTACTGGTACCACTGTCCAGATACGCTATTTCGATAATAACGCCGGTCTTTATAAGGCCGCCGCCTCTAATAAAGAGAAGAGCCGGGTTGATATTATGGTTGAAGACACCATTGACGCCCTGCGGGTGTTGAAAAAAACACCCAGCGGTAAGCCTGATGATGATTACCTCACCGTCAAAAAAATATTTGATAAAAAATTAAACATTATCTGGTTGAACCCCTTTGGTTATAAGAATACCCAGGCTGATGGCCGTCACTCAGAGAGTGCTCCCCTCCTGCGCCGTGATGTATTGACCAACTTCCCACTGCTGCCCAGGGTGTTGAATAAACTATCCGGCGCGGTATCCAACCGAAGTTATAAGAGCCTGATGAAAAAAGTCGAGGACGGTAAAAAGCCCCGTAATGTGGCTAAGGATTTCTTGAAACGCAAAAAACTAATTTAACCCAGGCCCTGAATAATGAGATATATCGCCATTATCATCTGCGGCTTTTTACTGCTCGCCTCCTGTAGCTCCGCCCCCAGGCACAGCCCGTCTAAAACAAAAAAGACCACCGGCAGTCAATCCTCCGCCAAGCTGCCTACCTATAAGATAGGATATATGATCTGCAACAGCCGTAAAGAGACCAATGCCCGTTTTAAACCGCTTACCGCTTATCTCAGTAAAAAATTAGGCGTAAATCTCGAAATGGAGGCCATTGACACCACCGACTTTACCAAGAGGGTTGATGGCCTGGATTTTACCCACACCAATTCGCTGCTCTACATTATTATGCACCGCTATAACGGCATCAGGGTTTTGGCCACCGAAGAAAAAGATTCCCTCGGTTCCATGTCTCAGGGGGTAATTATCACCCTCAAAAGCAGCCATATCAAACGAATCGAAGATCTGAAAGGCAAAACCATGATCTTCGGCCCCACCCTGGCTCCCACCGGTTTCATGAGCCAGATAGATATTTTGCAGCGTCATGGCATTAATCCCGATAAAGATCTGGCCTTTTATACGGTACCCAAAGGTTCCGATAAACACGAGAAGGTGGCCTATGCCGTCCTCTTTCATCGTTATGATGCCGGGGCTCTGCCCCTGGCTGATGTGCAGAGAATGGCCGCTGAAAATAAAATATCCATGAATGATTTTCGGATTCTGGCCCGCGGCGAGATCATCCCTTATTGTAACTTCGCGGTTACCCAGCGGGTGAGCGCCGCCTTTGCCAAAAAGTTCAAGGAAGCCCTTATCGGCATAAACAAAAAGACGACGGTGGCCTATGACGGTGAGGTGGTAAGGGTCTTGAAGCAGGCTGGGGATGATGGCTATGAATCAGCCACGGATGCTGAATTTGATGTGGTAAGGGCGATGGCGAAACGTACCAATATGCCGCCATACCAGAAATATTAATTTTTTAGTAACTATTCAGTTGGTACATAGAAATAACAATAACCCCGGAACATAACTGTTCAGCAGTGCCCCAGGTTCGTTCATTTAGGACTTTGAAGCATACTTTGGTATTCGAGAAGGCCTAAATGGGCGAAGATTGGGTGCAGCTGAACAGTTACACATTTTTCACAGTACCCTGTCCATCATAATACCAACTTCCTGCTGGAGACTAACCAGCAGGCCGCTCAGGGCATCAAAATCAATGGCCATATTGTGGATAATCCGGCACTCGACACCATCAGAGCAGTCATAGATATCCAGCCCCCAGTCATCACCACTTCTGGCGATGACGAGATGAATCATGATGCCGCAGGCCGAAAGATTATCATTCAGACGCTGTACCAGCAGTCTTATCTCCCGTATTGAGGCCGCCTGGGATCTGGAAACCGGCTGCTTATGTTTCTTGGCCTGATTATGGCTTTGATCCCGGCGTAAAAAGAGGCGGTCAACCGCCCGTACAGTGCTGACCGGCGTAACCGGCACTACCTCTTTCTTTATGGGCTTTGGCGGGGCAGGAGTCTGGCCCAGCGGCTCTTTGATTTCCCAAACCGTCATATACCCCTCCTGGACTATTATACTATGGCGGTGGCATCAATGCTGATGCCTCACTGGTGATCTATTACTGCTTATCGGCATTATCCGCTGAATAGTTAATTCGCGGAGTAACTTATTCAGTTTGAGGTCTAAAAGTAACAATTAACCGCTGAATTTGAGCTATGGCTCAAAGCTTAATTTCTATTCCCTCACGGGCAAAAAATATCTCCGGCCCGCCATCCTGGCCGCTCAGGCAATATCTTGCGGTTAGTTCATCCATTTCAGCATCTGTACGCATGGGATCATGATGAAACATTGCCATCTTCTTGATTTTGCAGCGTTTGGCAACCTGAATGGCATATTCCATGGAAGAATGCCCCCAGCCTACCTTTGATTCCTCGTACTCTTTCCTGGTGTATTGGGCATCATAAATCACCAAATCCGCTCCTTTTAGAAAACTCTCCATCACCCGGTTCTGCTCCATTGCCACCAGTTCGCCTTCCTGGGCCATGGCTTTATCGTAAGAGGGATCGTCCGGATCGGTACAAAAAATATTATTATAGGTCTCCGTGTCAAAAGCGGTACAGAATACCTTGCCGCGATATTCAAAACGGTAGCCGAGACAAAGAATGGGATGATTGAGATATTTAGTGGTCAGACTGAGGCCGCCGCCAAGGTCAAATTTACCTTCCTTTAGATTGTTATACTCTAAATGGGCTGCCAGTTCGGCATCACGCACCGGGAAATAACGATAAGTCATCTGACCGCCGACAATGGTCTCTAAGGTATCTGCTTCATGGGTAACAGGGCCGTGAATTCGCATTGTGGTAGTAGGCAGATAGAGAGGAACAAAAAATGGAAAACCCATTATGTGATCCCAATGGGTATGAGACAGGTAAAGATCAGTGTTAATATTACCCTTAGGCAGGTCATTGGCCATCATGTAATTGCCCAGTTCCCTGATTCCGGAACCAGCATCAATTATTATAAGACGGTCAAGCTCATCTAAACGCAGTTCAATACATGCTGTGTTACCGCCATATTTAACCGTTTGCGGGCCAGGGCACGGGATAGAGCCCCGAACCCCCCAGAATTTAACACGCATAGCTCTCCTTCTGGGTAACCTGCAGGAAAATCTGGGCCTTGCTTATCTCATTTTTAACTGTCTTGTTCAATGAAGTAAGGCCCTTCCAGGTCAAGCCCATCATGTCCATAACATTCAGTAAAAAAACACCATCGGGGAATAAATCCCCAGCCGAGCCAATTTCATAAATATTAGCATAAATATTGGCCATGGCCACAGTAGTGACTAATTGCTTATTCTCAGCGGAGGCCCGTTCCGGACTGTGATGGCAGCTTAAGGCCTCAACAAGGGGATTATTCAGGCTCCATTTCTGGCCGATGAGACGACCCGCCTCGCTATGACCGATCCCCACAATTAATTGTTCGCAGGCATTTAGAGAACTCTGCTCCAAATCCGCGAGCTGCAGGGCTTGCTTGTAATCAGCGGCAAAACAATTATTCAGGGGAATCTTACCAAGGTCATGCAGGAGTCCGGCAACAAAATACTCCTCGCGCTCCGCCGCTGGCACCTCTAACAGACCGGCCAGGGCCTTGGCCGTAACCCCGACGCAGATGGAGTGAGCCCAAAACTCATCCATGGGCAGACTCTTAAAAGAGCCGCTCTTACTCATGCTGCCGATAACCGCTGTACTGAGTGCCAGATTCTTAACCGTGTTAAGGCCCAGCATAATAATAGCTCTCGTCAAAGAGGTAATCTGATTGGTGAGGGAGTAATAAGCGGAGTTGATAAGTTTTAAAACCTGACCGGTAAGTACCGGATCAAGAGCGACAACCCGGTTCAGATCGTTGGGTGAGGTGGTGGGAGTATTGCAGACCTCAAGAACCTTGGTTACCGTAGTAGAAAGGCTCGGCATGCGCTCAATAAATTGTTGAATCCTATCAGTTTGTGAATCACTTTCCATGCAAGGGGCCCGATTAATCCTTAAAATGCAGGCAGTCATGAACCCGCCTGCCCAAGATGGCTAAAAAATTAGCGGCATCTACTTAGAACTCTGTAGGTTTCGCTGCGCTCAAACCAACCTACAGAAAGTGATTTAACTAATGCAAATAAGACACCGTTGTGAAAAACGGTAAAACTTTAACTAACTGAAAAATCATAGCATTAATCAAAGCGTTGTGCAAAAGAAAGTTATGATATCTCATGACGACAATGGATAGCAGAACAATGGGAGGATGAGGGGAAAAAGAAAGAGGAAGAAAAACTCAGCGATTGTTAAAGGCCACCGCCTCTTTATAGGTGATACCGCTGCCGCCGAAGATATCAAGAGCGCTGCCGATGGTGACATCAAGACGGTTGTCGCCGACATCCGCCAGGCGCTGGAGATCCGCCATATTGTGTACGCCGCCGGCGTAAGTGACTGGAATAGGTGACCAGGCGGCTAAATCAGCGGCCAGATCAGCGGCAATCCCGCCGCATTTCCCCTCCACGTCCACGGCGTGTACCAGGAATTCAGCACAGAAAGTAGAAAAATACTCCAGGGTCTGCCGATTGATGGTGACCTCGGTAAATTTCTGCCAGCGGTCAGTAACCACAAAATAGTCATTGCCCCTTTTGCGGCAGCTTAAATCAATCACCAGCCTCTCACGGCCGACAACGCCGGTTAGTTCGGCAAGGCGGTCAGCGAATACCCTGCCGTCTTTAAAGACATAGGAGGTGACAATAACCGCGCTGGCTCCATGTTCAAGCCAGAAAGAGGCGTTGGCGGCATTAATCCCGCCGCCGATCTGCATGCCGCCCGGATAGGCCCGCAAAGCTCCAAGGGCGGCCTTATCACAACCGGGGCCGAGTTTGATAATGTGACCGCCGGTGAGATTGTCTTTTTTATAGAGAGCAGCGTAAAAGGAAGACGGTTGCTGCGATGAAAAATTAACCTGCAACCCCTGATTGTCATCATTGAGAGTAGAGCCGACAATCTGCTTTACCCGGCCGTCATGGAGATCAATACAGGGGCGGAATTTCATAAATCGTCGTTCAACCCCAGACCAGCATTGTGGTGGGGTCAAGGCACATGGCCTTGCCCGGCTCGACACAGCCGGTATTATCTTTAACGGTTTTTAAGAAAATTTTACCTTCACCGGCGTCGGCAGGCTGTAACATCAACAGGGTATCAAAAATATCGGCTTTATCTTTGAAAACAGCTGGCAGATTATCGCCGTTACCCGCTTCATCTCGGTGGCTGACGGCGGAGAACCAGATATTAATTCCCATTTCTTTCTGCAGGGCGTGCATGTCATCGAGGAGCCGATGATCGGCAGCGGCAATATCAAGGCCGTCAATTACCAGACAGCTGGGGCGGAATATATCCTGTTTAATCAAATCATTCAGCCGTTCTTCCAGTTTGGGGCGGCTGAAATTAGAGTTGTTAAAGGTAATAATCATCCGGTTACGAATAATTTCATACTTAACGCTCTCAACCTCTTCCGTCTTGGCCCCAGAGGTAATATCCTTGATGATATCGTCATACCAGGCCTTGGTTTTGTCTATACTCTGGCCGATGCTGACATGTACAACCTGCTTGCCCTGGAGCATATTGTACAGGGCGATTTGTACCAGAATAGCTGTCTTGCCTACACCCGGCCGTGAGACCACCAAGCCCATGCGTTGTAATATCTCATTGCCCTTAGTGTCGGTCTTAAATACCCCGAGGGGATTATTGGTTATCAAATTCTGCTTTAACATAATGTTGTCCTATCCTCTTTATATGGTGACTGTTCAGTGTTCAGCTGCAGCCAATCTGACAATAAGGTTACCGCGCTTATTTTTTGTCTTTGCGTTTCTTGATCTCAGTGATTACATCATCGACAATGCTCTTTGGCACCGGCTGATAGCGGGCGAACTCCATGGTGAATTCCGCCTTGCCCTGGGTGAGGGAACGTAAGATGGTGGAATAACCGAACATCTCTGAAAGCGGCACATCGGCCTCGACCACGGTGTAATCATTCTCCTCCGTGGTGCCGATAATCATAC
>CAZZJP010000104.1:0-6899 GCA_964654555.1 uncultured Desulfobulbia bacterium | reverse complement strand
CTAGGTAAGCGAAGACTCCGAATGGGCGAAGATGGAGTGCTGCTGAATAGTTACGGGGTGATTATAAAAATTCAGCGGCGGCGGCAGCCAGGTCGCTGCGTTCACTCTTTTTCAGGGTTACATGACCGTGCAGGGTCTGCTCTTTCAGGCGCTCCACGGTGTAAGTCAGACCGTTACTGCTGGAATCTAAGTATGGATTGTCAATCTGGTAGGGGTCGCCGGTGAGTACCATTTTGGTGCCTTCGCCCGCCCGGCTGATGATGGTTTTGACTTCATGGGGGGTAAGGTTCTGGGCCTCGTCGATGATTACATACTGGCGGGGAATGGAACGGCCGCGGATGTAGGTCAGGGCCTCCAGCTCCAGAATATTATCACTGATTAATTTGTCTATCTTGTGCTTGGCAGAGCCTTCACCCTGCTCTTTTTTGTCCTGTCCATGCTGAAATAGATAGGTCAGGTTGTCAAAGATGGGTTGCATCCAGTTGGCCAGCTTTTCATCCTTGCCGCCGGGCAGATAGCCTATATCCTTGCCCATGGGGACAATAGGTCTGGAGACCAGTACCCGGTCGTAACGATTATAATTAATAACCGATTCCAAGGCGGCGGCCACGGCCATCAGGGTCTTGCCGGTTCCGGCCTGGCCCACCAGGGTCACTAACCGCACCTCGGGGTCCATTAATAATTCCAGGGCCATGCGCTGTTCCTTGCTGCGGGCCTGAATCTGCCATACCGTATCCATCTGGGGATTGAGCTGGATTAAACGACCCTGGGCGTTGGTTCTGGTCAAGGCCGTGTGCTTGTCGTTTGTTTCGTCTTTTAGAAGGACAAATTCATTGGGCAGCAACTCCAGGCCGGGGGGAGGCTCTATGTCGCGCTTTTGATAAAACTCATCAATTATCCCACCGGAAACGATTGTGGTACGGTAGCCGGTGTATAGTTCGTCAAAATTCACCTTTTGTTTTTCAAAGTCCATTACCCCAAGCCCCAGGGCGTCGGCCTTGAGGCGGGCGTTAATGTCCTTGGAGACAAAGATGACCTTCTTGCCATCTTTGCGCAGTTTGTAAGCCACAGACAGGATGCGGTTGTCGGGTACCGACATATCGAGTCCGGCAATAGCGGATTCCCGTTCATGGGTAATGATACGCAGGATACCGCCGTTGTCCATCTTTACCCCTTTGCCAAGCTTACCTTTGGCCCGCAGGGCGTCAAGCTGACGGACGACACCACGGGCGTTTCGGCCCAGCTCATCGCTGTGGGATTTGAAGTTGTCCAGTTCTTCAATGACGGTCATGGGCAGGATAATGAAATTGTCGGAAAAGGAGGTAATGGCATCGGCGTTATGGAGCAGGACGTTGGTGTCAAGGACGAAATATTTGGGCATATTATAGTCTCCTCAGATTGTAAGATTTGAACGAACTTAGTAAATTATTCTAACCCAGCCTCAAAAAATATGCTATATAAACCCAGTGATGTTCGGTTGGAATTTTGCATTAATCTGCTTGGTAGTTTTTGAATAAGTTACTGCTTTTTGCTGTTTTAATTTTATGAAAATAGCCCTTGCCCAGATAAATCCCGTTATTGGTGATTTCGATTTTAATTTAAGCCGGATGCGCCACTGGATTACCCAGGCCCAGGCGGTGGGCTGTGAACTCATTGTTTTTCCAGAGTTGGCAGTAAGCGGCTATCCGCCCCAGGATTTATTAGAGCGCCGGGGGTTTGTGGAGAATCAACAGGCGGCCTTAGATAAATTTATGGTGGAGACCGAGGGCATCGCCGTACTCTGCGGGTTGGTAACCCGGCACCGGGACAGCGGCGCGGGCCGCCCACTCCATAACAGCGCCCTGTTGTATGCCCATGGCCGACGGCAATGGACTCATAAACGCCTGCTGCCCACTTACGATGTCTTTGACGAGGCCCGTTATTTTGAACCCGGTCGCCAATCGGTCGTCCTTACCTTGGATGGTATTAAGCTGGGGATAACCGTCTGTGAGGATATCTTTAATTATCAGGGGCTGGAGCCTGCCGCCCTCGGAGGCGGCGGGGTGCGGGGCATACCGGCCCGTCGTTACGCCGTCGATCCCCTGAGCGATCTTCTGGCATCTCCGGCGGGCCGCCCGGATATTTTGATAAATATTGCCGCCTCTCCTTTCAGCCTTGGGAAATGCGGTGCTAAGACGGACTTTTTCCGTCGTCTATGCCGCCGTACTGGTCTGCCTCTGCTCTATGTTAATCAAGTGGGCGGCCAGGATTCGCTGCTCTTCGACGGACACAGTCTAAGCCTTAACCCGGATGGTAGTCAGGCGGCCATGGCCGCCGGTTTCCGGGAGGATATGATTGTGGTGGACAGTGCGGTCTGGCCCCAGAGGGCCGGGCTTGAGGTTAACTGCCGGAATACGCCGCCGGAATGTTTCGCCCTGGAGGCCCTGAGTATGGGTACCGCTGACTATGTGCGGAAATGCGGCTTTAAATCGGTGGTACTGGGGCTTAGCGGTGGCATTGATTCCGCTCTCTGTGCCGTTGTCGCCGTTCGGGCTCTTGGAGCGGAGAATGTCCTTGGCGTGGCCCTACCCTCACCCTATACCGCGCCTGAAAGTATCAGCGATGCCCGGGCCCTGGCCTTTAACCTGGGAATTAATTTTGAGATTATGGCCATTAACGATATTTTTAGCGCCGCACGGCAGACCCTTGGCCCCCTGTTCGCCGGCCTGGAAGAGGATGTCACCGAGCAAAATCTCCAGGCCCGTATCCGGGGCAGTCTGCTCATGGCCCTCTCTAATAAGTTTGGCCATATGCTGCTCTCCACCGGTAATAAATCCGAACTGGCCGTGGGTTATTGTACTCTCTATGGTGATATGAGTGGTGGTCTGGCCGTTATCTCCGATGTCCCCAAGACCCTAGTCTATGATATTTGTCGTTATATTAACAGGGAGGGGGAGGTGATTCCGGCCAATATCCTCCGGCGGCCGCCCTCGGCCGAACTAACCCCCAATCAGCGTGATGACGATGATCTGCCGCCCTATGATATATTAGATCCCATCCTCTTCAGTTATCTTGAGGAGAATAAAACTATGGCCGAGATTGTCGCCCGAGGTTTTGAGGCCGGGGTGGTCAGGGACGTGATTCGCCGGGTAAATGTCAATGAGTATAAGCGGCAGCAGGCCGCCATTGGTCTGCGGCTGACCGCCAAGGCCTTTGGCTGCGGTCGGCGTTATCCTATAACACAGAGGTACCGGGAGGATGTCTGAAACAATATCCATGGAACCAGGCTGGCTGCCTTTGGAGAATATGGCCACCGCCTATTGGCAGTCCGAGGTGCTATTCACTGCCCTGGAGTTAGAGCTTTTTGCCCGGCTGGAAGAAAATACCGCTCTGGATGTTCTAACCGCGGCCGCGAACTGCCGGGCATCGGAGCTGGAACGGTTGCTTCTTGCCCTGGAGGCCCTGGGTCTGGTGGAAAGTCGAGACGGGAGCTGGTACAACAGCGAGTCCGCCCGTTGTTATCTTGTCCCCGGCCGGGAGTCCTATCTTGGTGATTTTCTCCTCTACCGCCGTTATCTGCAGGCTCCCTGGGCTGAGCTGAGCGCTAAGGTAAGCAGACGGCCCCTGTCGCCGGCCTTAAGTGCCGCGGATGATTATGAGAGACGTACCCTGTATTATGTCAGGGCTATGGACGCTCTGGCCCGGCTCAAGACCTGGGGCGTTGTTCGAATCCTCGCTGATCTCGGTTGGCAGGGGCCTGTTCTGGATATTGGCGGCGGCAGCGGGGCCTTGAGCCGGGCTCTGTTGGACGGAGCGGGTGGCGGCCGGGCACTGCTCTATGAACTGCCGGAGGTCTTGCGGGCGGCGGCTGAGCTTTATCCCCGGCCAGCGGATTGGCGGGGCATCGAGACAAAGTCGGGAGATTTTCGGCAGCAGGAATTTGATGAGTCCTTTGGTTTGGTATTGCTGGGCAATTTTCTCCATATTTATGGCCGCCGGGAGGCCGGGGTTCTGCTGGAGAAGGCGGCCGGGCTCACGGCGCCCGGCGGTCTGCTGCTTGTCCATGATTATTTCCCCGATGCCGGAGGCCGGGCCTCTGCCGTTAAGGGGCGTCTCTATGACATAAATATGATGGTTAATACCTGTAATGGCCGTTGTCACTTAAGTTCAGAACTGACCGCCTTGCTGCCGGATGATTTTGAACCAGCTATTTTTCGTGATCTGCCTGGAGACAGCAGTATCTTTATCAGCCGCCGGAGGGCTCAATGAAAAAACACGCCAACAGTCTTATCGCCCTGGCCCTGCTTCTTATGCTGGCCGCCTTCCTTATCTTCAGGGAAGATCTCACTAAACGACCTGACCGCCTCTACGAGACGGTGAACGGCCGGGTGGAGATGTGCCTGAGCTGCCATAAGGGCGTGGAGCTCAATCCGGCCCATGATGTCAAGGTTATTGGCTGTTCAAGCTGTCATCTCGGTGATCCGCTGGCCATTAGCAAGGCCAAGGCCCATAAGGGGATTGTTAAAAATCCAGGTGACTTACGGGTGGTTGATCGTACCTGCGGGGTGAATGGCTGTCATGCCATCCGGGTGCCGGAGGTCAAAAATTCCCTCATGGCCACCAACCGGGGAATCATTGCCACCCTGTGCTATTATTGGGGTGAGGCCCCGAATCAGAACGGCGACTATTCGGTAAAGCAGCTCATGGACAGTCATGAGAACTCCCTGGCCCTGGATTATTACCGCAAGCTCTGCGCCACCTGCCATCTCTGGAAACAGAAGGGCGATCTGCCCGGCTTTTTTGGTGAGAAGGGCGGCGGCTGCTCAGCCTGCCACTATGAGGGTAATCCCAATCTGCCGCCCGCCAAACGTAAAAAGGCCCATCCCTGGATTGATAAAAAGGTACCGATAAAAAACTGTGTGCGCTGCCATAACCGCAGCGGCCGCATTGGGATATCATATACCGGCATCTATGAGTCCGAAGGCTCCGGTGCCCCCATCAAGGGGGGGAAGCTCTCGACTCAGCGGTTGCCCGGTAACCGTTTCTATTTTAAATTACCGCCCGATATTCATTATAAAAAAGGGATGGCCTGTATTGATTGTCATACCCGCCGGGAAATTATGGGGGACGGCAAGCGTTACGCCCATTTTGAGGACCAACTGGAAATTTCCTGTACCACCTGCCATCAGCGCCGTGATCCGGGCTTGACCCGTAAGGGAGATCGTCTGCCGCAGATTAAGGTGGAGAAAGACGGCCGGATAATTCTTACCGATAAACTGCATGGTAAAAAACATCTTGTGAAACAGCCCCTCGCCGGGGTCTGCGATTTTAAGGGGCATCGCCGCCTGTCCTGCCAGGCCTGCCACTCCGCCTGGGTGCCGCAGTGTTACGGCTGTCATGTGAAAAGGGATTTGAGCGAGACCCATCTCGACAAACTGACCCTCAAGAAGACACCTGGCTGGTGGGAGGAGGGGCGTTCCTATATCCGTTATGAACAGCCGGCTCTGGGGATCTGGGCCGGGCGGGTTATGCCGGTGACCCCTGGCTGTCAGGATATTGTCACCCTGAAGGATAAAAAGGGTAAATTCAGTGGTTCTTTTTACTCCTTTACCATGGCGGCCATTGACCCCCATACCACTCAGGCCCAGGCCCGTTCATGCAGCGCCTGTCACCGCAGTCCCAAGACCCTGGGGCTGGGACGGGGTACGGTCTGGTTGGATAAAGGCAAATGGCACTTTGATTCGGCTTCCGAAGGGATAAAGACGCCCACCGGCGAGACCCCGCCCCTTGATGCCTATGTGACCATTGACGGCAAGGCCCTGCAAAAGAGCTTTCGCCCCGATATGCGTCCCTTTAACCGCCGGGAACTGGATCGCATTCTACGGGTAGGACTTTGTCTGCCCTGTCATAATCAGGTTAATGATCCAATTTACAATTCAGGAAAAAGAAAGGAAAAAATGGATAATAGAATGCCGCCCATAACCGGGGACAAGTCCTCGTCGTAAGGTGGATGTCAGGCCTTTATTTTATTGCCTGATGCTGGTATTTTAAGGCGATGGAAGCGCCGTGCCTGTATAGCGTCTGCGGCTGTGTCGAAGTATATTTTAGGCGGCCCGGCCCTTTATGTCGTTACTCTGGCCGTTTTTTGTGGTAAAATAGTATGTTATGGATGGAATATCATATCTTCGCTGAACCGTTACCTTGGCGGAAGAGTAATTATTCAGCGTGATGTATAGAAGTAACAATAATCACAGAATTGTAACTGTTTAGAAGTGCCCGAGATGTGGTTGATAATGCTGTTCAGCAGATAGCAAACGAAGTGAGACTTCGATACATACGTATGCTGGATGGCATTATCAACCGCAGGTAAGCGAGCTTGCGAGACTCCGCCTAAAGGTAGCTGAATAGTTACGCGGAAGAATTAAATTGAGGCTTGATGGGTTGAAATCCTGTTTCTGGAGTTAACTTTGCTTAAACGTCTTTTTGTCAGTTTTGTGCGCTGGATTGGCTATGATCTGGGGATTTCTCCCAATCAGGTCACTATCGGCCGCTTGTTGTGCTTTATACCCGGTTGGCTCATCTGGTATTATCGTTATGAGCTGGCCGCCCGTTTTTCCTGCCCGTGGCAGGTCATGGGGGTTATCGCCATCCTGATTGTAGGTACGGTCATTGCCTTTGATATTGTTGATGGCGCTTTGGCCAGGGAAACCGGGCAGGTGAGTGATGAGGGCAAGATACTTGATCCTCTGGTGGATAAAGTAATCACTTACAGTACCCTTGGCCTTTTCCTGCCTTATATTGTCAAATCGATATTTATTTTCCTTCTCGTGTTGGATATATGCTCAACCTTTATGCGTGGTTCCCGAGGGCGGGGGGCCAATCAATTCGGCAAGAGAAAGGCCTTTTCGCAGAATGTGGCT
>CAZZJP010000103.1:0-7017 GCA_964654555.1 uncultured Desulfobulbia bacterium | reverse complement strand
ATAAAATGTGCAACATATTGAATTTGTTATTTTGTAACTATTCAGCGAAATGCCCCTAATTATCAATAACCACCAGAGTGTAACTGTTTAGCAGTGCTCCAGCTTCGTTCATTTAGGCATTCGAAGCATACTTTGGTATTCGAGAAGGCCTAAATGGGCGAAGATGGAGTGCTGCTGAATAGTTACCGTTATTTTTAAAATAAAGGCCGGGTTCGCTCGGTTGTTTCGCTGAAGAGTTACCATGTCCATGAAATTAAATAGTGTCGGGGTTCAGGATATCCATTGCCCAATTCGTCTGCGTGAGAAGGGCGGTGGCCTGCAGTCAACCGTAGCCAGTCTCAGTCTGCGGGCCAATATGCCCAGCGGAGTTCGAGAAACCTGCGTGGCCGTTATTCTTGATATTATAAAACGCTATCAGGATGATATAAGGCCGGATATTTTCCCGGATATTGTAGATGAACTGAGGTTGCAGTTGCAGGCCGATGAGGCCATGATTGAGATGTCATTCCCTTATTTTATCGAGAAACACGCTCCGGTCACCTCAACCCCTTCCCTCATGGAGTACGCCTGTAAGTTCAGCTGCCGGATGAGTGAACGGCAGGATTTCACTATTTCCGTCTGGGTTCCCACCACAACCCTTTGCCCCTGTTCAAAAGAAATCAGCCGTTTCGGGGCTCATAATCAGCGGGCCGAAATTAACCTGAACGTAAAATTCAAGAAGTTCATATGGCTTGAAGACCTCATTGAATTGGTGGAATCAGGGGCTTCCTGTGAAGTTTACAGCCTTTTGAAACGTCCGGACGAAAAGTATGTCACCGAGAAGGCCTACGAAAACCCGATGTTTGTTGAGGATGTAGTTCGTAAGGTGGCGCAACTGACTATGGCCCATCCAGATATTTCCTGGTTTTCCGTAGGGGTGGAGAGCTTTGAATCAATCCATAAACATAGTGCCTACGCCTTTACCGACTATCAGGCCATCGGCTGTCAGCAAAATATTTCTTAAACACCTCTTGCAGGCTGGTACTGTTTAAAACAGTTAGTGGTTCAATCTCAGCGAGGACAGGAATGCGGCCGTATTCCTCAATTGCCTTTCTGTTGTTATCGTTTCTCCTGCCGTTCATAACCACTCCTAAAACAGGTATATGTCGTTTCTGAAGGGCCTCAAGGCTGAGCAGGGTGTGATTGATAGTGCCTAAACCGCTTTTGCTGACGATGATAACCGGCAGTTGCAGATGGCAGATGAGATCTATCATCAGCCAGTTGCGGTTGATAGGTACCAGCAGGCCGCCGGCCCCCTCTACCACGATATTTGGGCCGTCGGCCGGCAGATTAAGGCGAGTAAATTTGATCTCAACCCCCGCGGCCGCCGCTGAGATATGGGGTGAGGCCGCTTTCGGCAGGCAATAGGCCTCGTCTATAAAAAAATTTGAGCTCAGTCCGCTTAAGCGGCGAACGACGCTGGTATCCGTCTCCTCTTCCATACCGCTCTGAATTGGTTTCCAGTAGTGATATTTAAGTCCAGCGAGAAGAATAGCGGCAACTATTGTTTTGCCAACTTCAGTACCGGTACCGGTTATGAAGAATCTGGCCGGAAAATCCATTATTTCACCGCTCTTAGATATTGGATATTATAGGTCATTACCAAAGGGTCTCCGCCAAGTTTGAGCTGCCAGCCTTTGAGGAGTTTTCTCATCTCGGAGCTGTTTAATCTCAGGCCCCTGAGTTGAGTCGCGGCTCCGGTTTTCTTAAGAGAATAGAAAAAATCTCGTACCGTAGCGTACTCAATGTCAATATCTTCACTCCAGAGTTTAATGTTTTTGAACTTCTCCTCTAATAAAGGTAACAGATGCTGATGGTCAGGGAGGGGATTAATGGTACATGGTAATTGTAATTCAGCGCAAACCTGCCGCCATTGCGGGCAGGAATCAGCTCCAATATAAGAAAACAAGATCTGCCCCCCCTCCCGTAAAATATCCCAAATATCTTCCAAAGCCGAGGCTGGATCATTAAACCACTGCATGGCAAGGCTTGAAACAATCAGGGCGCAGCTGCGGGCCGCCAGGGCCTCTCCGTCCATAATCAGCCATATGTGGCTGGGTGTGTGAGGGGCTTGAGTTAAATGCCGCCGGCATTGTTCTATCATGCCCGACGCCATATCCGTGAAGATAAGAGAACGATTCTGGAAGATGGTTGATAATTTCTGGCTCAGCCTGCCAGTACCGCAGCCAATCTCCAGTACCGGGCCTGACGGCAGATTATGGGACAGGGGCAGTAATCCCCCCATAGTTACGATACTTTTTTTTTGCACCACGGCAAATTTATCGTAATCGGCGGCAGCCTGGGAAAAATTGCTGGCAATACGTTTCTTCATTGGGGCGTGTTTACACCTGGTTCAGGAGGGGAGAAAATTATTTTCGGCCATGATTATCCGCCAGCATTCAGCGCTGTGGGTGAAGGGCAGACCATGTCCGGCCCCTTGTATGATTCGCAGACGGCTCATTGGTAATAACTCATGCAGGGCATGGGCTCTAACCTCGGGGACAATGCGGTCGTCAGCGCCATGTAATATCAGACAGGGTTTCTGAATCAGCTCTCTGTTGTCAAGTTTACTTTTGTCTAAAAGCTCAAGGTCATTTTTTATAAGTTTTATATTAAGTCTGCCATCAACAGGGGGCGGAAGCGGCGAGGCGCAATCCCGATAAAAATCGGCCAGCAGGGCCGCTGGATTGTCGGCAAGGCGCTGACTCATTCGTTTAATATGCCGGCGGCTGAAACGTCCTTCTTTAATCATGCTGCCGTGAAAGTGAATAAATCCACTGATTATCACTAAAAAATCAATCTTGCTGAACCATGGTTGACAAAAATGGAGCCCCAGAGAATGACATATCATTAAATTCCGCCCCGTTTTATTGAAGAGCGGCTTATTACCATGACCCTCCCAATAACCCCGGTCAAGGTAGGCAGGGCTGTAGTCTTTAAGCAGTACGGCCCAGGGCTGCCAGGTAGCGGCATGCAGACCCCAGCCGTGCTGAAAGTAAATATTTCTACGCGCGGCTGGCAAGGGCGTCAAGCAGTCTGTCTAAATGGTTTCGAGTATGCAGGGCCGAGAGCGCCAGTCTTATGCGCTCCTGATCTGGCTCCACGGTGGGCGGCCGTATGGCAACACCGAGGATGCCCTGCTCTTCGAGGTAGTTACTCAGCTCAAGAGCCCGCCCTGTGGCCCCAGTATAGAGCGGGATAATCTGGCTGGTGGATGAGCCGGTGGAAAAGCCCAGATTATGAAGTCCTTTCCTTAAATAATGGGCCGATTCCTGGAGATCACGGCGCTCATTGTCAAGGTTGGGCAGGAGATCAAGGGCCGCGGCAATAGCCCCGGCTGCCGCGGGCGGCAGGGCGGTGGAGTAAATAAAGCCCTGGCCGTAATTTATGAGATATTCCCTAACCAGCCGCGGACAGGCGAGATAGGCCCCAAAGGAACCACAACCCTTGCCAAAGGTACCCATTACCAGATCAACCTTTTCACCATCACAGGCCAGTCCCATGCCGGAGGGACCAAAAACTCCAGTGGCATGGGCCTCGTCAACGTAGAGAATTGCCCCGTATTCCTCGGCGATTTCATGCAGTTCCGTAAGATTCGCCCGGTCACCATCCATACTGAAGACAGATTCGGTGATAATTAAAATTGGCCCTCGCGGAGTAGAAATACCCTGCATGATGGCGCGCAGCTGCTCGTAATCATTATGATTAAAGCGCAGGAAACGGGCCCGGCTGAGAATCGCGCCCTGGATTATGCTGTTATGACAGAGGCGGTCTGCCACAATCAGGGCATGACGATGAGCCAGGGCGGCAATAATAGAGACGTTGGCCTGAAAGCCTGAATTGAAGAGCAGGGCGCTTTCCTGACCTTTTAAGCGGGCCAGGCGCTCTTCAAGGGCTTCAAAAAATGAAAAATTGCCGCAAACCAGTCTTGAGGCCCCGCATCCGGCACCAAAACGCCTGAGGTATGACATTGCCCCTTCTTTTATTTCAGGCCGCCGGCTTAAACCAAGATAATCATTGGAACTGAAATTAAGTAATTCCCGGCCGTTGACCATGAGCGTGGCCGGGCCGCCAGTCTCTACCGATCTCAAAGATCTGAGCTGCCCATTGTTACGCCGTTTATTAAGCGCCAGGCGTAAAAATGAAAACTTGTTATCCATCAGAGGCGCATTATTTTCTGGCCGACTTCTTGGCTCTTTTCTTTTTGGCCGCGATTGATTTTTTAAGATTCTCCGGGATTCCACGTGCCTTGCCGGCCTTTTTACGTTCGATGGACAGGGTCTTGCAACATAGAGGCTGGCGTAGCTTAAAACCATATTTAAGACGATATTCTCTCGGAGTCAAGCCGTGGGCGGCCAGATGCTTGCTCGACAGCATTTTGAACTCATTGCCGCAATCTAAGCAGATAATCTTGTTTTTGAGAATTGATTTATCCGGGCTTATATTTGGGGCTTGACTTTGCGGTTCATCAGGTTCACTGGATTTTAATTCATTATCCTGTAATATTTGCAATTTAGCATAAACAGTTTGCAGGGCCGCGGTTATCTCGTCTGTATCCATAGACCTGGAAGAACTCTGAGCCTGGATAATACCGGCTGCCATTTCAAGTAATGTTTTTCCCATGTTTAGTCTCCTGATAGAATTTAATATCTTGATAATGTTAACTGCTCAGCAACACTCTGATAATTTTTGCTGCTTTTGACATTATACTGAATGGTTACATAATCTGTAACTATTCAGCAGCACCCCATCTTCGTTCATTCGGGACTTCTCGAATACAAAAGTATGCTTCGAAGTCCCGAATGAACGAACCTGGAGCACTGCTGAACAGTTACACTCCGGTGGTTATTGTTCTTTTATACATCACGCTGAATAGTTACCATAATCTCTTATAAAGAGATTATTAAAATGTAATATAACCTACGCAAATAAATTATTATAACCAAAATTGCAACAAGAAATAATCGCGATAGTTTAAAAATCTAATAATTAATTTTTATTGCGAGGATAATACCGACAACTAATAGGTAGATAGTCTAAAAGATGACATAAATATAGGCAAACAGAAAGATACTAATCAGCAGATTGATAAAAATGAAGTGACGCAGTTTGATAGTCCCTTCAAATTGCTCAAGGCAAAAACGCCAAAGTATATAACAGGCGGCAATACTGCTGTTGAGCATTAAAAAGGCGGACATTATCTGTACTGGAAAATCGGGAATACTGAAGGTGAAATATCCCAGAAAATGCCAGTTAATCTGCCTGCCGATAGTTGGCACAAAATCCCCCAAACCGTCCGCCATATATGCCATTCGATACACCAGTTCGCCGCTGAAGGCCATGGGAATGAGAATGGGCACCATGGGTGAGAAGCGGCCGAAGAGAGAGGCCTCCTGGTGGCCGAGCAGGCGGTTCCCCAGCCGAATCCCGGCCAGGACAATAATATAGGCCAGCAAAAGAATTATAGTGAACCCCAGGGCCTCTGAACGGCAGAAACGGGCGAATTGATGAAAGACCTCTTTCTGACGGAAAAAACGCGCCAGCTGCGAGGCGATCAAGAAGGGAACAATGTAGTTACTGGTGATATAACGGCCCTTGTTCTTAATTAATTCAGAATAGGGATTACGCAGGAGAAATTGTGGTGAATCCCGGTCGCAGTTGGGAATACAATGACCGCAGACCAGGCAATGCAGATTGTTTTTTACGGCATAGGCGCCAAGATATACCGGGCAGCCCCGTTTGCCGCCCCCGCCCCGCTGACAGGCAAAGGTGGTACAGCCCGCGCAGCGCTCGTGATTGGCTCGGAACTCGGTTATGGCCAGGGTAGCGGCAGCGCCGCTTATTCTACCGAGCGGGCAGAGGTGCCGGCACCAGGCCTGACCGGCATATAATATCCCCAGAATGGCAGAGCCCAGGACGATGGTCAGGATTAACCAGGAGGTACCCTGTGGTGAATTATCGAGTCCCCCGACAATCTCTACCCAGATTATCAGGGCAAATAAGAAAACAGATAGATAGACCCCGTATCTTTTTAAAAAGTTAGGTACCGGCCGTGAACGGGTGAAACCTTTACGTTGTAAAAAAAGTCCCAGGCCGGGAAAAGGGCATATGCCGCACCACATGCGGCCGACAAAGAACCAGGAGAGAACTATAATAGGCCAGAGAATGCCCCAGGTTAAAAAAACGGCCATATTGTTTTTAGCCTCGGAGGGGCCGAAAAAGCCGGAGACTAAAACCAGAACAAACATCAGGTCACCGGCGGTACGAAGCTGAGCGTAATGGTGCCTGCTGGCCAGAAAACGCCTGAAACCGGGGAATACCTTGAAGAGATCAAGACGGTCATTATCTTCTGAAGAGATAATGGAGCGCATGGCCTTTGTCCACCAGATCAAATCATAATCCTCTAAAAGTTATCTTGTCGGCCAAATACTCAGTGTAACAAAAGGATGGCTGTCGTAAAAAAGGTGGTTGTCCCGATAATATCCATGGTGGTAGCCACAAAAGGGCCGCTGGCAACCGCGGCATCAAAGCCCATTCTCTTCATTACCAGAGGGACAAAGGCCCCGATAGAGGCCGCCAAAGTCATTTCGAGAACTACTGAAATACTGGCGACAAGAAACAAATGAGTGGGGTTGGGAAGGGCCAGAAAGACCACTATGGCCAGGAACAGGCCGTAAACCGCGCCCAGCAGCATACCGACCTTCATCTCTTTAAAGACTATTTTAAATACTTCCTCTAAGTTTACCCGGCCAGTGGCAATTCCCCGGACAATAATAGTGCTGGACTGGTTGGCAATATTGCCGCCCATCCCGTTGATAATAGGTAGAAAGGAGGCCAAAATTACATATTTCTGCAGTTCTCCGGAGAAAAGGGCGATAATGGTGGCGGATACAACCCCGCCAAGCCAGCTGGCACAGAGCCAGGGCGCTCTGGTAACGGCATTAGAGCGGATGGATTTCATCAAAATTTCATCGTCTT
>CAZZJP010000102.1:0-7198 GCA_964654555.1 uncultured Desulfobulbia bacterium | reverse complement strand
CGCTTAGGATTCTGGGGCTTTGGGCCGCGGTCTCGGCCCTGACCTCGGTGAAGAGGCGGTATTCCAGCTCAACCCGTTTTTCCTCCGCTCCCAGCACTTTATTTTCAAACTCCTTTAACTCCGGGGTGATGAAACGTTCGGCATTAACCAGTGTCTGTTTGCGGATGAAATAATCCGGCACCTTGCTGCTCTGTGCCTTGCTGACCTCGAGGTAATAGCCAAAGATCTTGTTAAAGCCGATTTTTAAATTATTGATCCCGGAACGTTCCTTTTCCCGGTTCTCCAATTCCAGAATCAGGCGCTTGCCGGAGGTGGATATCTCCATTAGTTCATCTAACTCGGCATTAAAACCGGGCTTGATTAATTTCCCATCCCGCAGGATAACCGGGGCCTCCTCCCGAATGGCGCGCTCAAGCAGAGTAGCGAGGTCTTCTAAGGTGTCTAATTCCAAGTGAATTTTACGCAGCCGCCTGTCTTCTGTCGTTTGTAATTTGGCCCGCAGGGCCGGCAGCTCCTGGAGGGAACATTTAAGGGCGGTGAGATCACGGGCATTGCCCTGTCCCAGAACCATCCGGCTGTTGAGCCGTTCAAGGTCATGGATTTTGGTTAATATCTCCCGTAGGTTTTCCCGGAGCGTGGCGTTTTTATAAAGATAACTCACGGTGTCTAACCGCTCGTTGATGGCCGCGGGCTCACGCCGGGGCTCAAGGATGTTCTTCTTCAGCAGGCGGGCGCCCATGGGGGTGCGGGTGAAATCTAAGACTTCCAGTAATGAGCCCTGCCGCCTGCCATCGGCGATACTCTGGGTGATCTCCAGATTGCGGCGTGATGATTCGTCGATTATTAGCAGGTTGTCAAGCTCCATGGCCGTGATTTTGGCGATATGGGAGAGGTCGGTCTTCTGGGTCTCGTTGACATAGGTGAAGAGGGCTCCGGCGGCTGCCAGGCCGGTGCTGAAATTTTCGCAGCCAAAACCGGCCAGGTTGGCAGTTTTGAAATGCTCAGTCAATACCTCCTGGGCTGAATCGGGCTGAAAGTCGGTTTTGGGGCGGGGGCTGAGAAAAATATCCGGCAGCAGCTGGCGGACAAACTGGAGCAGATTATTAAAATTTTCGCCAGCCTCCGGGAGATCGGGGTAGAGAATTTCCTGGGGCTGGCGGCGGATTATCTCATCGCCTATGGTGCGCTGGTCTTGAAATTCACCGGCCATAAATTCACCGGTGGATATGTCTATAATACTCAGCCCCCAGGGCCCGGTTTTTCGGGTCGGCGGGCTGAGCGCGGCAATATAGAGATTGCTTTTATCATCTAAGAGCTGCTCGTTGGTGGCGAGACCGGGGGTAATGACCCGGATGACCTCGCGCTTGACCACCCCCTTGGCCTCTTTGGGATTTTCGACCTGTTCGCAGACGGCAACCTTGAGTCCCGCTCTGATTAATTTGTTTAAATAACCGGCCGCGGCATGATAAGGCACTCCGCAGAGCGGTACCTTATCTTTGTCTGCCTTGCTGTTGCGGGCGGTAAGGGTAATACCGAGAATCTGGGAGGCGGTAACGGCATCATCAAAGAACATTTCGTAAAAATCCCCCATGCGGTAAAAGAGGATGGCATCTTGATACTCGGCCTTGATCGCCAGGTACTGCTGGAGCATGGGGGTTAGTTTTTTGCTCATAATTTAAATTAGTTATAGGAATAAACAATCTCTGTCTATGGCTTTGTATTAAGCCGAATATGCTGCTTTTTCCCCAGCTTTGCGGTTGCCAGGGCCTGAAAATCGGGCAGTAGTTGTTTGAAGGTATTATCAATATGCTCAGGGATACTGCGAATCTCAGCGGTGACGGTCATGAAATTATGATCCTCCTGCCAGCGCGGTACCACATGAAAATGGAGGTGATCCGCCTGCCCTGCCCCGGCCGCCGCGCCAAGATTAAGGCCGCTGTTAAAGCCGTCCGGCCGCAGGTGGCGGCGGAGGATAATAATTGACTTCTTGAGCATCGCCATGAGGGCGCCGGCCTCGCCATCGGTGAGTCCGGTTATATCAGCCACATGTCTGGCCGGGGCGATGAGGAGATGACCGTTGGCGTAGGGGAAACGATTCATTAAGACTTCACACAGCTCATCTTTGTAGAGCAGCAGCTTCCCTTGGTCGTGACTGATGGCGGCGGGAAAATCAAAGATGCAGCCCTGCTGTGTGCCCGCCTGGCCGAGAATATATGACATTCGCCATGGTGCCCATAGTGTCTTCACTGGCGCGGTACCTCATAAATCCTGGCTTCTAATTTCTGGCCTGTATTTAAAATGGCATAGGTGCCTGGCGCCCCGAAGGGGCCGCTGCTCATGAAGGAGCCGGGGTTGATAATCAGTGTTTTGCCGAGGTGGTGACAGACCGGGCGGTGAGTATGGCCATAGACGATACAGTCTATGGGGCCGAATTCGTCCAGCAGTTCCGCCTCAAAATCGTAGGCCTGGCTAACGCATTGATGAATTAAACCGATTTGAAAACCGTTGATATTAATCTCAAGGCGGCGGGGCAGGAGGCGGCGGCTGTCGGCATCGCACATATTGCCGTGGACGGCGTGAACCTTGCCGAGTCCGGAGAGGGCCGCTAAAATATTTGGAGAAGTAAGGTCTCCGGCATGGAGGATTATATCCACCTCACTGAAGCATCTCTTTACCTTTTCTTGGAATTCAGGTGTGATTCTGGTTTGGTGAGTATCTGATAGGATGCCGATTCTTATGGGTTTCATTATACTTCCTTGTCGTATAAATAATATTTTTACCCCCTTTTCGGTGGCACAACTTATCATAAATCTATGGTTGAATGCAAGAAGATGAGGGAGGAGAAAAAAATATCTTATATCACAAAGGCAAATTTTTTATTGAAAAAAATAAAAAAACGTGATAACGCTGTCTGAAATTAAGTGAATAGCCGTTCATTTTGTTTTGCATTATTTTTATTTATTGGCCAATGTGAGTGTTAATACAGATGGATTTGAATAAAGTGCTGGACGAAAACCGCTTGGTAATTGCCGAGAAATGGCTTGATGCCGTTTTGGCAACTTACCATAAAGATGGGGCACGGTTCTTTAAAAAGCAACAGGATCAATTTGCGAATCCATTAGGTTATAATGCCCGTACCGGGCTTGAGAAGATGGTCAAGGCGATTGCCCAGGGCGGTGAGCAGGATGTGCCGCCGGAGCTTAAGCAGTTTATTAAGCTTCGAGCTGTGCAGGAATTCACCCCGGCTAAGGCTCTTGCCTTTATCTATGACTTAAAGCCGATAATTCTTGAGGTCTGCGTCAAAGAGGCGGGGGACGTGGATGTGAAACAGTGGCATAAGGTCGAGGTGCAAATCGATAATCTGGCCCTCATGGTATTTGACCTTTATATGGCGGCCCGCGAGTTGATTTATAAGGTAAAATATGATGAGTTAAAGAGTGGTAATGCCGGTGTGGCCGCGGGTGGATGTCCATCCGGGGCTGTGATTCGTAAACATAATGCAGAAAAAATGGAACTAAAGGTCCTTCGTGATTGTTAGTTCTGTGGTCAAACCCTAAGTGAGGTAGCTGTAAATGAAAATTCTTTATCCCTTCATCGCCGTTATCGGTCTTATCGTCATCGCCTTTCTTGGGGCCGAGGCAGGACTAAGTTCATTGTTTGGCATTGTCATTCCTTATCTGGCAATTATCATCTTTATCGTGGGGTTTATTCGCAAGGTGGTGGGCTGGGCTAAATCGCCGGTGCCCTTTCGGATTCCCACCACCTGCGGCCAGGCGAACTCGCTGTCCTGGATTAAGCAGAATAAGATTGAATGCCCCTCAACCATGAGCGGTGTCCTGAAGAGGATGTTCCTTGAGGTCTTTTTTTTCCGTTCCCTGTTTCGTAACACCCAGGCCGATATTTATGACGGCCCGAAACTGCGTTACGGCTCCAGCAAGTTTCTCTGGCTCTTTGCGCTCATGTTTCATTACGCCTTTTTTATTATTATTTTGCGTCATATGCGGCTCTTCACTGATCCCATGCCCTTCTTTATTCCTATCCTGCGTTTCGGGGATGGATTTTTGCAGATTGGCACCCCGCCCATCATGATGAGTGACGTGGTTATTCTCACCGGCTTGTTGTTGCTTTTTTGCCGCCGTTTCTTTTTGCCTAAAGAGAGAGTTATCTCTCTGCCTGCCGATTACTTCCCGCTTTTCCTTATTTTTGCCATCGCTACTACCGGTTGTCTGATGCGCTATTTTATGCGTACTGATGTTATTTATATTAAAGAACTGGCCGTGGGGCTTGCTACCTTTCATCCCACAATAGCCGGTCATATCAGCCCGCTTTTTTATATCCATATTTTTCTGGTCTCCACCCTGCTCATTTACTTCCCCTTTAGTAAGCTGATGCATATGGGCGGCATTTTTATGAGTCCGACCAGGAATCTGGCTAATAACAGCCGGATGGTACGTCATATTAATCCATGGAATGATCCAAATATCAAGCCTCATTCCTATGCCAGCTATGAGGATGAGTTCAGGGAGGTTATGGTTGAGGCCGGTATTCCTGTAGATAAAGGACTGCCGCCTAAGGTCGAAGAACCGGCCCCGGTTGCGGAAGAGAAGGCCTGAACCCTTGATGATTAAAGAAAGTTAATGACAAATCTTCCAGTAAACTCAGCAGAATAAGGATGAACAATGGCAGATATGAAAGCAAATGAACTTGGGGTTAGTGTAGTGCGTGATCCATCTATGATGACTCATGCAGTTCCCACCAAAGGCTGGATGGACGTCGAGGCGGTCTTTAAACCTGGTAACTATTGTTATCCGGGTAAGACGGCGATTGTTGACTATCTCAGTAATGCTGCGCCTGGTGTCTTCGGCCCGACCCGTGACTGGGATATTGAAAGTGATGACTGGAAATTACCCGACAACTGGAAGGAAATTGTTATTAACGGCTTTAAAGAACGCCTGGATAAATTCCGCTCCTTAAAGATATTCATGGATTGCTGTGTACGTTGCGGGGCCTGCGCCGATAAATGCCAATTTTTCCTCGGCACTGGTGATCCAAAGAATATGCCGGTTGTGAGGGCGGAGCTCATGCGCTCGATATACCGGCATGAGTTCACCAAGGCCGGTAAGATTCTGGGCCGTATAGCTGGAGCCCGGCCTATGACTTTCAAGGTACTGAAAGAGTGGTTTATGTATTTTTACCAGTGTACGGAGTGTCGTCGTTGTTCAGTCTTCTGCCCTTATGGAATTGATACTGCCGAGATTACCATACTCGCCCGGGAAGTGTTGCACCTGGTGTCGGTCAACATCAACTGGATACTGGAACCGGTTGCGAATTCTAACCGGACTGGTAACCATATGGGGTTGCAGCCGCATACCTTGAAAGAAAATGTTGAGTATCTCTGTGAAGACATTGAAGAGATCACCGGGGTCAAGATAACCCCTTCCTGGAACAGGAAGGGGGCGGAGATTCTGTTTATCACCCCCTCGGCGGATTTTTTCGCTGAACCGGGAACTTTTACGTGCATGGGTTACCTGCTGTTGTTTGAACATCTGGGGCTTGACTATACCTTGAGCACCTATGCCTCGGAAGGTGGTAACTTCGGTATGTTCAGCAGCAATGAGTTATTGAAGAAACTTAATGGTAAGATGTATGCTGAGGCCAAGCGCCTCGGAGTTAAATGGATACTGGGAGGTGAATGCGGCCATATGTGGCGGGTAGTTAATCAGTACATGAGTACCATGACCGGCCCGGCGGATTTCCTGGAGGTACCGAAATCTCCGATTACCGGTACGGTTTTTGAGAACGCGGCCTCGACCAAGATGACCCATATTAGTGAGTTTACTGCCGATCTTATCCGGCACGGCAAATTAAAGCTGGATCCCAGCCGCAATGATCATCGAGCGGTTACCTATCATGACGCATGTAACATCGCCCGCGGCATGGGACTGCTTGAAGAACCGCGCTATGTTCTAAAGCATGTGGTGAACAAATTTTATGAGATGCCAGAGAATACCATCCGGGAAAAGACATTCTGTTGCGGCTCGGGGGCAGGTTTGCATACCGGTGAAATCATGGAACTTCGTATGCGTGCCGGACTGCCGAGAGCGAACGCGGTACAATATGTACATGATAAACATCAAGTTAATACCTTGTCTACGATGTGTGCTATTGATCGGGCTACATTGACTGTCTTAATGAACTACTGGGTACCAGGTGTTGAGGTTACCGGTGTTTCCGAACTGGTCGGTAATGCCCTGATAATGGATGGTGAAAAAGAGGTAAGGGAGACCGGACTGCGGTTTGAGGCCCTTGCCGGAAGTGAAGGTGATGCCAATGTATGATAAAGGAAAGGTTATAACCGGGTTGGTAATTTTTGTGATAATTGTTACCTTCCCGGTTTGGTATAACGTCAGAGGGGCGCAGCATATTCCCAACCCCAAGATATTGACCAAGGTCAAGCATTGTGTCAAACCGCTTGATTATATGCGGGCTGATCATATGAAGCTGCTGATCGACTGGCGGTATGAAGTCGTGCGGGAGGGTGATCGGGCCAAGGTGACCGTTGATGGGGTTCAGTACGAGAGGAGCCTCGTGAATGGCTGTATGAAATGCCATGTCAGTGAGAAGAAATTCTGCGATCAATGTCATGAATACGTCGATGTGAACCCCTATTGCTGGGATTGTCATATTAAGCCCAAGGAGACCGAGTAAATGGATGTTAAAAGAAGAAAGTTTCTGAAAATTGCAGGCTTGTCTGCCGTAGCAGGACTTGCCGCTCCTTCAGCTTTTAATTCATTATTAAAGGGCGGTGAGGCGGCAGCGAGTGAGGAACCTCATAGGGATGGCAGTGCCAAGGGTGAAGACAGCCCAAAAGCCAAAGGCATACAGTACGGCATGGTCATTGACCTGCAGGTATTGGTGAATAATAAGGGGCTGGCCGCAAAATGCTCTCATGCCTGCAATGTTGATCATAATATTCCGCAATATGGTAATCCCAAGGATGAGATTAAGTGGATATGGACGGATGATTATGAGCATAGCTTCCCCGAGCACAGTCAGTACAAGCGCAATGAAGCTCTCGAGAAGCTGCCGGTCTTATTGCTCTGTAACCACTGCGCTTATCCGCCCTGTGTAAGGGCCTGTCCTACCAAGGCGACTTTTAAGAACGACAAAGGGGTGGTTATGATGGATTATCACCGCT
>CAZZJP010000101.1:0-7239 GCA_964654555.1 uncultured Desulfobulbia bacterium | reverse complement strand
AGATTCCTCATTGACTGTTTTATCTGGATAAACGGGGTTACCGAATGTTGATGACCGTTCACGATTGAGGGCGGGTTTATCCGCCGTTGGACTAATAGTTCGTTTTTCGTTGCATCCGCAGCCTTTATGTCGCCACCTCAACCTATTTAGCCGATGGTCTCGGTTGGTGGCACCGCACTCTCTTTAATTTAAGCCTAAGTTGCTTCTCCATTAATAACCATTTATATTGTTAATTCCACTCTATCTCATCTAAGGCCTGTAGTGGCCGAGCAATGACCGCCATACAGGTGGAGACGGTATTAATTAATGATGCTCCGGCCATACTTTCTCTTTGCCGTTAAATACTATTTGTGCCAATAATGTAACTATTCAGCAGCACTCCGGTGGTTGTTGTTACTTTTAGGCATAATGCCGAATAGTTACCCAATAATTATATTTTTCAATGAGTCAACAACTTCTTCCAGTTGAGTAGCCTGAAATTTCATTTCTTCAGAAGCAGCGGCGGATTCTTCCGCAGAGGCCGCATTTGCTTGGGTCACATTTTCCATTTCTGCTAAGGTGTGATTAATCTGCTCAACTCCATGGGCCTGTTCTTGTGAGGCAATAGAGATCTCATTCACTAACTCACTTACCTTATTGGTTGAGTCGGCAACCTTATTAAAGGTCTCGGTAGAGTTGTTAGCTATCTTTTCACCATTTTTCACCTTTTCAATGGTGCTTTCAATAAGTTTGGCGGTATTTTTAGCCGCCTCAGTCGACCGTAAAGCAAGGTCTCGTACCTCGTCCGCCACTACAGCGAAGCCGGCCCCGGCCTCACCGGCTCTGGCCGCTTCAACAGCGGCGTTAAGAGCAAGTAGATTTGTTTGGAATGCCACTTCGTCAATACTTTTGATGATTTTTGATGTTTCTTCGCTTGCCTGAGATATGTCTGCCATGGAGAGAATCAATTCTTGCATAGAGGAGCTGGCTAAGTTGGTAACTTTTTTTGCCTGTCGCATAAGTTGATCCGCCTGTTGGGCATTGTCGGCATTTACCTTGATGGTTGAAGTTGTCTCTTCCATAGAGGCGGAGGTCTCTTCAAGAGAGGCAGCCTGTTCGGATGCCCCGCTGGCAACCGCCTGACTGGAGCTGCTGATCTCGTTAGAAGCATTGGCAATGCTGCCGCTGCTTTTTTCTAATTGCTCAATAATCTTATTAAGATTATTGACAATAGAAGAGCTGGATATGTAAAGGAAAAAGCATAGCAGAATTAACAAAATGCTGCCGCCGATAATCAGACCAAGCCTTATCTTTGTAATTACAGCAAGCTGCTTCGCCGCGTCGCGGACGAATATTAAAACCCCTTGTGTGGAACCTGAAAAATCCTTAATAGGTATACCAGTGAGCAAATGCCCGTTAAATTGAATAGATGTTTTGCCCTTTAACGATTTGGTAAGCAGAGCTTTTTTAATAAAAGGATCGGTGGCCCTGGTATTGGAAGAAAAGACGCGAACCAAGCCATCGGTCTGAGGCAGTTTCTTTTCTTTAAGTTTATGGGCAATTTCAAGTTCCTTCGTGAGCATGTAAACTGCGACATTATCAGTATTCAGGAAACGGGCGGTTTTAAAAATTTTATTGAAATCAAACAAACACTCTACTGAACCGAGATGAGTACCGTTGGGGCTGGTAATGGGAACCAGGCCGCGGATAGCAAAACCGCCCCTCCCAATCTCAATACCGGTAATGGGTTTCTTTTCTTTATTGACCTCTAATACCGTTTTACGGAAACTGGAGAGATTGTCACCCCCATCATTTTTACCGGCTTTTCGCCAGATTCTCAGGAAACTTTTGGCGGGGGGAAGATGAAAATGAATTTTAAAAAATTTAATACCTAAGGTGGAGGTAACACTTTGGTGAATCGGACCCATGCTTTTACGCAAAAGAGCACGTCCTTCAGCCTCCCGGCCGTTGTGGGCCATTTCGTAGGCCTTCTGAACGCCGGGAATTGCCGCCGCCATAGCGGCAATAGTCAGAGCCTGGGTCTCAACGCTGTCAAGACTTTTTTTAGCCAACGCGGCCTGGCTGACAGATAGTTCATTTACTTTTCCCTGCCATAGATAATTTTCAACCCAAAGGGACGTTCCTATTAAGAAGATACTGGATATCATCATCAATATCAGGGGAATAACCATAACCTTAATACGTAATGACAGTCGCATTTATAGAACCTCCATTTAATGAAAAGGCACAAAAAAGCGCCCGGTTTTTAAAGTGCCGTCTTTTTAGACTGGCATAAGGATGGCGTAATGTCAATATCTAATAGATCAAAACCGTTATAGAAAAGGGGAAATGAGTAATATAATTAGTAACTATTCAGCGTGATATCTAAAAGTAACAATAACCACCGGAGTGTAACTGTTCAGCACTGCTCCAGGTTTGTTCATTCGGGACTTCGAAGCATACTTTTGTATTCGAGAAGTCCCGACTGGACGAAGATGGGGTGCTGCTGAACAGTTACTATAATAAATAATTAGTTACGGTTGTCTTAGGTTAAGCTGGTCAGATTAGTTGGAATTTTGGGGCCATAACCATACCGACTACTCGGATGTCCTGAATAGTCGGTTAATAAAGTTCATATTTCGCCAAAACACCATCCAGCCCCCCGGCCTTTAAGGGCTTTTTCCAGGACGGGTGCAGTCCGACTGATTTTAATAACTCACGGCGGCCAAGGTAGATATAGGCGGTGGAGCCTGTACATTTACGCTTTAAGAAATTACCGAGTTCTTCAACCAGGGCGGCTGCTTCGGCGCTATTTTTCAGGCGTACTCCATAAGGTGGATTACAGATAATGGTGGTATTGGCAAGCGCCTCTATATTCTGAAAGGGCATGGTTTTGATGATTACCTTTCGGCCCTCAGGCAGATTGGCCAGATTATCACGTGCTGCAGCCGAAGCGGGTTTAAATATATCGCTGCCGCTGATTAAGCCGGCTGGCAGGGGAATGATATTGTCATTTGCCTGCCGCCTGACTTCCTGCCATATTTCCTTCTGAAAATCAGGCGTCATCTCAAAACCGAAATGGGGTCGCAAAAAGCCGGCGGGAAGGCGGCAATAATGCATAAGTGCCTCGGCCAGTAGGGTGCCGGAGCCGCACATGGGGTCAATAAGGGGACGTTCTCCCTGCCATTCGCTGAGCCTGATGACAGCCGCAGCCAAGGTCTCCTGCATAGGAGCCTCGACCGCGTCCTGGCGATATCCCCGCCGGTGCAGTGAGCCGCCGGACAAATCCAGGCTGATGGTGGCCCGGTTATTATTAATATAGAGATCCAGCCAGAGGTCAGGGTCGCGCCGGTCAATATCCGGACGAAGCCCTGACTCACGTTTGAAATAATCAACCACGGCATCCTTGAGGCGGAGGGCCGCAAATTGGGAGTGGTTTATTTTACTTTTGTTTACCGTGGCCTTAACCGCGAAACTTTTGCTGCTGTCCAACAGTTGCCGCCAGGGAATTTTACCAGCGGTCTGGTAAAGATATTTGGCGCTGTGGCAGTCAAAGGTGATGAGCGGGGCGGTTATTCTGGAACATAAACGGGACTGGTAATTAATCCGGTATAAAGTTTTGGGAGTGGCGCTGAAGTGCAGACCACGATAAACTGGATCAATTTGTGAGGCGCCAAGTTCGAACAATTCCGCTGCCGCGGCCTCGCTGAATCCATCGGCAATCTGGGCAAAAAAGCGGTTGTTTTTCTGGTATGAAAACATTAGGTTATACTCTCAGTTTTAAAAAAGATCAGTGGTGCCCGGTTAGATTTTGTATTAAGCCTGACAGGCTTTCAGGCCGGGGAGCCAGATTAAGTTTTTCGTCTAAGCCAAGGGGCCTGAACTTTTTCAGTATTTTTGGGTGAAAATCATTCTGTCCCTGAAGCGAAAACTGGAAAAATTAAATCTGTCCCTTAGACGGTGCATAACTCATCAGGTTCATGAATAGTGCTTCCCGTTATAACCATAATTGCCCTTGAAAAAAACTAAAATATTACCTGCCAGGCCCTTATCGCCATTGCCTCCTTTAATATGCCGACTATTGACGACTTCCCCATTCCCGATTTTATCCGTGAACATTTTCTTGCCATTATAGATGGTGCCTCAGCAGCCGATATTCAGGCTCTGGCCAGAATGAATCCAGAGCTTGCCCGTGGTATCAGGCCTTCCGCTGCCAATGTTAAAATTATTCGTCAACGCCTTACCTTACAGTTAAATGACAAAGGGCCGCTTACCCGGAGCTTGTTTTATATTCTGCGTAATTCTGGCTTTAATCTTGAGTTTATCGCCATTCTTTCAGCCCAGGTACTCGACTTATTCGGAGCTGACCTGGCCGCGTTCTTTGGAACCGTCAGAACCATGGGCGCCATGCTGGTTGACAGCCGTCAGCCGGTGCGGGCTGTTGCTATTAGCTTTTTAAACAGCTCCCCTGAGCCTTCAGCGGGGAGCAAGTCCGCCGCGAGGCTTGAGAGGTTGGCCTCTGAGCTTGAACCATTTCTAAGGCATATCAGACATCTGATGTCTGATAATGATACTCATGATGTGGTTCCAAAATCTGCAGATGCCAAGAAGACTGACGCTGAAAACACTCGTGAGATCAAGAGGCTGGCTGGTAAACTTAATAGTGAATCCAGGTCGTGGCAGCGCTTGAAAAAAGCCCTTGATGACAAGATCCTTAAGAAGGACACACAGCTTAGGAAGCTGCAGGATCAGGTCATCCGGGAGAGGGGACGGCGGCAGGAGTTGGATAGAGAGGTTAAATTATTAAGGGAAAAGCTGGTAAGGCAGGGTGAGCAAGAAGAAAAGGAAATTGAACGGCAGGTTGAGCGGAGAATGAGCTCAAATGTTAGAAGCTGGTTGGTTGAGCCGCGAAAAATCGCGGCGGCAGTCCAAAATTTCGCCAAAGAAAATGACCGGGATATCAAGGCGAGGGCGGTTAGAATCCTTCAGGAACAGGAAAAACTTGACCGGCATTACGCTAATCGCCGCATTTTGGGCCGGCGTCTGCATGATTTGGAAGACCTGAAAAGGCAGGTCAGGCAGGCGGCCCAAGAATCCTTAAATCCTCTGCCGGAGCTTACTGGCCTAAACAAAGAGCTGGAAGGGGAGATTAGGGCGGTAAAAAAGCTCTTAGGCGAGCCGCCCTTAGAAGACAACTGGTGTCTTAAGCTGGAGTTGAAAATAAATCAGGCCGTAACTCAAACCGAGTTTAATGCTGTCAACCAGCTGCTTGAGCAATTAACGGCCTTGGATATCTTAAATGATAAGGCTGAGAGGCTTTATAATCTCTACTATAACGGCCTGGGCCGGATCTACGAGAAATACAGCCCACGGGCTGCAGTTCTCGGAAAACCCGTCAACCCTGTTCAGCTGATCCAGGATTGGCATAAGGCAAAAGCTCCATTTGTTTTAGTAGCTGATGGTTACAATATTATTTTTAGTATGTCGGATATTTTCAGGTCTGATTATGAAGATGACGGTACGGCGGGCGCCGCCGCCCGCCGCCATCTATTAGAGATAATTGAAGAGATGCTGCATGATTCAAATTGCCTTGCCGAGGTGTTTTTTGATGGCGAGGAGGCGGGGCAAAGGAATTTTAGTCCACGGGTGCGTGAGGTGTTTTCGGGCGGCGGCACCTGTGCGGTACCTAACCGGGCTGACCGGGCTATAATCGATTATTTATCCGTCCTCCCCCCCGGTCAGCGGGATATACCGCGTATCCTTATCACCGACGACCGCGAACTCCAGAGCCTGGCCCGCCGGCAGCAGGCCAGAATTATGCCGCTGGCCCAGTTTGCCGCCCTTACGCAAGGTTGACATCCTGCTTGTCATAAGAGGGCAGGGTGCTGTGCCCTTACGGACATTGTGTTAAAGAGGCTGACCATCATATTAAAACATAAAGACACCAGAGTCAGAGAATTTTTTTTGAAAGCCCAAGGCCCATTGATTGATTTTATTTTGAAAGAGTGGCTGTTAACCGCTTCTGGTCTTGGCTTTGTTCTGATATCAGCCTATGCCGGGCATTTGCCTGTTTACTCAATTCAGGAATTACAGGTGTTGTTTATCCTGTTTACGCTTTTTATCGCGGTTAACGGTCTTCAGCGCAGCGGCTTTATGGCAAAGATCTCCCGGCGGATTGAAAAGGGAAAAGCCATACCATTCAATTTGGTGGCCACGACATTTCTGCTCTCAATGCTGGTTACAAATGATGTTGCTTTAATTGTACTTGTACCGTTAACCCTGGCCCTTAATATAAACCGGAAGGATATTCTGGTTATTTTGGAAGCATTAGCCGCTAATGCGGGGGCTGCCTTAACGCCCTTTGGAAATCCGCAAAACCTGTTTATATACTGGTTTTATAATTTACACCCAGTACTGTTTATTAAAACTATTGCTCCATTCTCGTTGGTTTTCCTTTTTGTCCTGGTTGTTTCGTCGTTTATTATTAAAACTAAAAACACGATCAGCAGTTCAATAGAAATTAAAAGGGTTGATAACTCTGCATACGTCTATGGTATTCTGCTCATAATTGTTTTTTTATCAATTTTTCATGTGCTGCCGGTTATTGCCGGGCTTCTGGTAATCATTTACGCGCTGCTGTTTGACCGCAAAGCACTTTGTGTCGACTATGCGCTTTTATGCAGTTTTTTCTTCTTGTTTGGTCTTGCAGATAACATGAAAATGCTGCTGACCTCGGGGATAATGTCTTCTGGACACGTCTTTTTGTTCTCGGCCCTGGTTAGTCAGGTTATAAGTAATGTCCCGACCACGCTGCTGTTCGCAAAGTTCACCTCAAACTGGGAGGCGCTGCTGTGGGGCGCGAATGTTGGCGGCTTTGGCAGTTTATTCGGCTCACTGGCAAATCTGATTGCTTATAAGATTTATGTCACCAATGATAATACAAATAATTCTGCCATGTTTACCGCTAAATTTCTTCTAATTGGCTATGTGGCTTTTTTTCTCTCCATAGGGCTGTATTTTATGTTACATGGGGTTCCGTGAAGGATTGGACACCCTGTCCCAACTGTCCGTTTTCGAGCAGGGCAGTTACAAGTTTATGAATCTCTGTCTGGCGGCAGGCCGGGAAGCGTAATAAAACCCGGCCGCTGCCCGCATCAAGAGTGGATAAAACCGCCAACCCGTCGTAGCCCTCAAGAATAAACTTAAAAAAGGCTATTCGCCGGGGTGAAATGGTGAGTTCCAAACCGCCAAAAGATTTAT
>CAZZJP010000100.1:0-7328 GCA_964654555.1 uncultured Desulfobulbia bacterium | reverse complement strand
GAGGCCGGAATAGAGCTGAAATAGGGAGAAAACGAGGAGAAAACGAGGAGAAAACCATAATTATTCCTATTCTCTTGCATAAAATTTCTAATCCACTACAATGTGACACACGACCTTGAATCACGGGAGGTAAGAGATATGCGCAATACAGAGTCAGAGTCTAACCAGGCAGCCGAAGACTCCATTATTAACAGACGTAAATTCCTGCAGATAGTGGCGGTGGCGGGGGCCGCTGGGGCTGGCTGGTATACGGGGCTTCTTGGCGGCGGAGCCCGCTATAAAGTCTGCCGCCGCAGCCAGCCCATGATGGGCACCATCCTCAATCTCACCCTCTACGGCCCGGATCAGGATACATTAAACGCGGCCATGACTGCCACCCTCGACCGTATGCAGCATTTAACCAGTCTTTTAAACCGTCATCGGCCCACCAGCGAAGTGGGCATTCTTAACCGCGGCGGTTTCCTGAATAACCCCAGCCCCGACCTGAACCGGGTACTAACTCTGGCCCATAAAATCAGCCGCCGCTCAGCCGGGGCCTTTGACGTAACCATGCTGCCCCTGCTCCTTTTACAACAGGGGCAGCAGGGAGAATCACAACCACCGGCCGCGGAGATTAAGCAGGCCCTTAAACTGGTGGACTACCGGCGTCTCATTATCCATAAAAACAAAATCAGCCTCACGAAACCCGGCATGGGCATAACACTGGACGGTATCGCCAAGGGCTATATTGTTGACGAGGGCATCTCAGTTCTCAAAAAACATGGCTTTGAAGGCCTCTATGTCGAGGCAGGCGGCGATCTCATGGTACAGGGCCGCAAGGCTGATAACGCCCTCTGGCGCATCGGTATCGAGAATCCGCGCCCCAGGCGGCCCCGCCCTTTAGTGGTACTGCAAACCAGTAACCGGGCCGTTGCCACCTCCGGGGATTATATGCAGGCCTACAGCCCCGATTTCAGCCGTAATCACATTATTAATCCCGCCACTGGTTACTCGCCGCCGCAGCTAGCCAGCAGCACCATCACCGCCCCTGATACCGCCCTAGCCGATTCCCTGGCAACGGCCACTATGGTCATGGGCGTCAGGGCCTCTCTGCAAATGTTGCGGGATATGCCTAACTGTGAGGGATATTTTATCACCAAAGACCTTAAACATTACCAGAGTCAGGGATTTTTCAGCTGATTATGACAGTGTTCAAGCTCAAAAAGGGCCTTGATATCCCCCTCGCGGGGAAACCGGCTCAGGAAATCACCCCGGCCCGGCCGGTATCGACCCTGGCTCTCCTGGGCCGTGATTATCCGGGTCTGAAACCAACACTGGCAGTACGCGAAGGCGATGAGGTCAAGGGCGGCCAGCTCCTTTTTACCGACAAGAAAAATCCCGGAGTTCGTTTCACCGCCCCCGGCGGCGGGGTAATCACGGCAATAAACCGCGGCCCCAAACGCCTTTTTGAATCCTTGGTCATCCAATTGACGGCGGATGAAGAAGCAATATTCTTTCCCGTTCCCGTCGATGACGACGGGGATGCCGTCCGCGATCTAATGATTGAATCCGGCCTGTGGACGGCTTTCAGGAGCAGGCCCCACGGCCGGATACCAGCGCCCAGCGTCAGGCCTTATTCTATTTTTGTAACCGCCATCGACACCGAGCCCCTGGCCCCCGACCCGAAGTTGATTATCGGCCGGCAACAGGAAAATTTCAGGCGGGGCCTTAAACTGCTCCAATCCCTGTCCCCAACGGTTCATCTTTGCCTAAGAAAGGCTCAGGATGATTATATCCAGGCCCTGACCGGGATCAAGATTCACGAATTTCACGGCCCCCATCCCGCTGGGCTGCCCTCTACCCATATCCATTTTATAGATCCAGTCGGCAAAGATAAAACAATCTGGCATATAGGCTATCAGGACGTTATCGCCCTAGGTTATCTCGGCCGCAGCGGCCGTCTTCATAATGAGCGCATAATCGCCATAGCCGGGCCGGCGGCCAAATACCCCCGTCTTCTCAAAACCAGACTGGGAGCCAATATCAACGAATTATGCCGGAACGAATTTAACCCCGAGGTCAGGGTCGTATCCGGCTCGCTCCTCAACGGTTATAAGGCTGAGGGGACGCAGGCCTATTTAGGCCGTTATCACCAGCAGGTCTGCGCCTTGTCGGATGATGCCGGACGCGGACTGTTCAACTGGCTGAGACCGGGCTGGAACCGTTACTCCTGCCGCGGCCTCTTTTTATCCAGTTTTTTACCAAGGCGCAAATTTGCTATGTCCACCGCCGCCTGGGGCGGCCACCGGGCCATCTTCCCCCTTGGTACCTATGAACAGGTAATGCCCCTTGATATTATCCCCACCGCTCTCCTCAAGGCCCTGGCCAATGAGGATACGGAAAAAGCCATCGAACTGGGCTGTCTCGAACTTATTGAAGAGGATCTGGCCCTCTGCTCCTTTGTCTGTCCCGGCAAAAACAATTTCGGCCCCATGCTGCGCCGGGTGCTGAATAGAATTTACGACGAGGACTGAATGACGGTTGAGTCTGTTTTTCTCCAGAAAAATTGGGTAACTGGATTATTTAACGGTAAAAGAGAGGGCAGCCACAAAGGATTGCTTCGACTCAAAAGCAAGAAACAGTGGATAACAAATCATACCTTTATGCCTGATTAAATGAACTGGTTAAACAACTTATTAAATAAGGCCGCCCCTCATTTTCAGCCGGGCGGCCGCCTGCGGCGCTGGTATCCCCTCTTCGAGGCCGCTGATTCCTTTGTCATGGGCAGCAACAGACGCACCGGCGCCGCCCCCCATATCCGGGACGGCATGGATCTGAAGCGGATTATGGTACTGGTGGTGATGGCGCTTCTGCCCTGTGTCTTCATGGCCCTCTGGAATACCGGCTACCAGGCCAACAGCGCCCTTTCCAGCCTGGGGATCTCCACCCCGCCGGGCTGGCGCGGGGCGCTCATGGCCCATATCGGCTGCAATCCCCAAAATTTCTGGTCTAATATTATCCATGGCGGCCTCTATTTTCTGCCGGTCTATCTTGTCAGCCTGACGGTGGGCGGCCTCTGGGAATGTGTCTTTAATATCATCCGCGGCCACGAGATGTCCGAGGCCTTTCTGGTTACCAGTCTTCTCTTCGCCCTCATCCTGCCTCCGGCAATCCCCCTGTGGCAGGTGGCCGTGGGGATCAGCTTCGGAGTTGTTTTCGCCAAGGAGGTCTTTGGCGGGGTGGGCCGCAACTTCATGAACCCGGCCCTGGCGGCGAGGGCCTTTGTCTTCTTCGCCTATCCGGCCCAGATGAGCGGCGATCTGGTATGGACAGCGGTGGACGGCCTGAGCCGGGCCACGCCCCTCACCACCCTGGCCACAGCGGCACATGGCACCAATGCCGTCAACGCCCTTAATATCACCTGGATGCAGGCCTTCATGGGGGTCATCCCCGGTTCCATGGGTGAGACATCCACCCTGGCCTGTCTGCTGGGGGCAGTTTTCCTGCTCATAACCGGGGTGGCATCCTGGCGGATCATGCTGGCCATGCTCCTCGGCGGTGCGGCCATGGCCGTCGGCTTTCAGTTCACAGGCAGTACAGTAAATCCCATGTTTACTGTACCCTTCCACTGGCATTTGGTCTTAGGCGGTTTTGCCTTCGGCCTGGTATTCATGGCCACCGACCCGGTCTCCGCTCCCCACACCCAGGCAGGCCAATGGATTTACGGCCTCCTCATCGGGGCCCTGGCCATCCTCATCCGGATAGCCAATCCCGCCTTTCCAGAGGGAGTGATGCTGGCCATCTTACTCGGTAATGTCTTCGCGCCCCTCTTTGACTATTTTGTCATCGCCGCCAATATCAAAAGAAGGAAGCTGAGATATGGCAGTTAAAGAATCCAATATCAAGCCCTTTTACACGGCCCTCATCCTGGCCTTTGTCTGTTCCTTCCTGGTGGCCGGCGCCTCGGTGGGTCTGCGGCCGCGGCAGATGAAGAACAGCCGCCTTGACCAGCATAAAAACATCCTGCGGGCCGCAGGCCTCTACAAAAAAGGCATGGCGGTGGACAAACTCTTCGCCTCAGAGGTAGAACCCCGGATAATTGAAATTGCCACGGGACGTTTTGTGCCCAACCGGGAGATTGATCCGGCAACCTTCAATCAACGGGCGGCCGCTATAGATCCTAAACGCAGCCGCGCCCTGCCCCGCGCTATTGACCAGGCCGGTCTGCAGCGCCTGGAAAAGTACTCTCTGGTCTATCTCATTAAAAAAAATGGCCGCCTGAGCCGCATAGTCTTTCCCATCCGCGGCAAGGGGCTGTGGTCAACCATGTATGGCTATTTAGCTCTGGGGGCTGATCTCAACACCGTCATCGGCATCACCTTTTATGAAAATGGCGAGACCCCTGGACTGGGAGCTGAGATTGAAAACCCGGCTTGGCAGGCCGGCTGGCACGGCAAAAAGATATATAAGGCCGGCCGGGTTGATTTCAAGGTAGTGAAAGGCGGGGTTCAGGTCAAGGGGCCCGCCGCTCGGCATGAAGTAGACGGTATAACCGGCGCCACCCTCACCAGTAAAGGGGTAAACAATCTTCTCCATTTCTGGTTTGGCGCTTATGGTTTCAAGCCCTTTATAGATCGTTTGCGGCAGAAGTTAAAAAGGCCGCCGCCGGAGGTGAAAAATAATGCCTGAGAGCAAACGGGAACTGATCTTCGCTCCCATCCTCACTCGTAATCCCATCGCCCTTCTCGTTCTCGGCATCTGCTCAGCCCTGGCGGTTACCGGCCAGCTAACCACCGCCTTTGTGATGTCCGTTTGCGTTATGGCAGTTACCGCCTGCTCCAGCCTGATTATCAGCCTGGTACGCAAGCGCATTCCCAGCACCGTTCGCATCGGGGTGCAGATTATGATTATTGCCACCCTGGTTATTCTCATCGATCAAATTTTAAAGGCCTATTTTTTCAGCCTCTCCAAGCAGCTCTCCATCTATGTGGGCCTGATTATTACCAACTGCATAGTCATGGGCCGGGCCGAAGGCTTTGCCATGAGCAACCCGCCCTTTGCCAGTTTTTTAGACGGCATCGGCAACGGCCTGGGCTACGGCTTTGTCCTCATGTTCACCGCCTTTATCCGCGAGTTACTGGGCTCCGGCACCCTCTTCGGTTATCAGATTCTACCCCTGACGGTCAACGGCGGCTGGTACGAGAGGAACGGCCTGCTTCTGCTCCCGGCCAGCGCCTTCTTTATCATTGCCCTGCTTATCTGGCTTCTGCGCTCCATGTATCCCGAACAACAGGAGAAGGACTGATGGGACATTATCTGAATATCATTATCCGGGCCGTTTTTATTGAAAACCTGCCCCTGAGTTTCTTCCTCGGCATGTGTACCTTTCTGGCCATCTCCAAAAAGGTTAAAACCGCCATGGGGCTGGGGCTGGCCGTTTTGATCATCATGATTGTTACCGTACCGATAAACAACCTGATCTTAACTCATCTCCTGCAGCCCGGAGCCCTGGCCTGGGCCGGGTACCCGAAAATTGATCTTACATTCCTCGGTCTCCTCGTCTATATCGGGGTTATTGCCGCTGTTGTCCAGATATTAGAGATGGTTCTCGACCGTTTCGTCCCGGCTCTCTATAATACCCTGGGTATTTATCTGCCCCTGCTCACCGTCAACTGCGCCATTCTCGGGGCGGCTCTGTTCATGGTGCAACGGCATTACACCTTTCTGGAGAGTACCGCCTATGGCTTTGGAGCCGGCAGCGGTTTCTTCCTCGCCGTGGTTGCCATGGCCGGCATCCGGGAAAAACTGGAGTACGCCAATCCACCGGCCGGTCTGCGGGGCCTGGGGCTGTCCTTCATCATTGCCGGCCTCATGGCTATGGCTTTCATGGGCCTGAGCGGCCTGGAGGTCTGAGCCGATGAGCGAAATTTACGCCGGAGTTATATGTTTCGTGCTTATCCAGTTCGTCCTGGTCAGCCTCATTGTCCTGGCCCGGAAGACCCTGCTGCCCGGCGGCAGTCTCACCATTAAAATCAACAATCGTAAAGAATTACAGGTGAGCCCTGGCGGTAAATTATTAACCACCCTGGCCGAACATAATATTTTTCTGTCCTCGGCCTGCGGCGGCGGTGGCAGCTGCGGCCAGTGCCGGGTGCGGGTCAACAGCGGCGGCGGCAGTATTCTACCCACCGAGCGCGCCCATATTAATCTCAGAGAGGCCAGGGAAGGTACGCGGCTGGCCTGCCAGGTACAGGTCAAAAGGGATATGGAGATAAGCGTGCCGGAAAGTATGCTGGAAACCAAAAAATGGCGCTGCCTGGTTATCTCCAACCATAATGTTGCCACCTTTATCAAGGAACTGGTTATAGAGCTGCCCGAGGGCGAAGAGCTGAACTTTCGGCCGGGTGGGTTCATCCAAATTGAAGTGCCGCCCCACGTCCTCTCCTACTCCGACTTTGACATTGATGAGCGTTTCCTGGCCGACTGGACAAAATTCAAGATGTTCCAATATAAATCTCACGTACACGCCCCGGTCACCAGGGCCTATTCAATGGCCAATTATCCAGGTGAAAAGGGCATTATCAAATTAAACGTCCGCATTGCCAGTCCGCCGCCCGGCGGGCCGGCCAATATTCCGCCCGGCCAGGTTTCCTCCTATGTCTTCAACTTAAAGTCCAGCGATGAAGTGACCGTGGCCGGGCCCTTTGGTGAATTTTTCTTTGAAGAGGGGGATTCAGAGATGGTCTATATCGGCGGCGGCGCCGGGATGGCCCCGCTGCGCAGTCATATATTTGAGCTCTTAAAGGGGAGACACAGCAAACGGCTCATATCCTTCTGGTACGGAGGCCGCAGCATGCGGGAAGTTTTCTACGCTGACGAATTTGAAGCCCTGACCGCAGAGTTCGACAATTTCAGCTTTCACCTCGCCCTTTCAGAGCCCCAGGCAGAGGATAAATGGCAAGGGCTCACGGGTTTTATTCATCAGGTTTTATACGATAATTATCTGCGGCAACATCCCGCCCCGGAGGATATTAATTACTATATGTGCGGACCGCCGATGATGACTAAGGCAGTCCTTGAGATGCTCGACAATCTGGGGGTGGAGCGCGAAAATATCCACTTTGATAATTTTGGCTGACTTAATCAGCAAGATTCAGAAAGCCGGGGGCAGATCAAGTTAACACCAAAAATCAGCCCCTGTAAAATTTGCCGCTCCGTTTACTTTAAATCACTAAAAAGGCCTTATCCATTTTCAGTTTCCCTCTAATATCGTAAAATAATGGTAACTATTTAGCTAAGGACTTGTGACGAAATAAACTTTACAATATTGCGTAGGATTTTTTGTCATA
>CAZZJP010000099.1:0-7355 GCA_964654555.1 uncultured Desulfobulbia bacterium | reverse complement strand
CAACTGTACCAAAAACACGCGAGTGGATATAATCGGTCAGTAAGCCGTCATCACGAAGCGGTTTTACGCCGGATATCCCCTCCTTTAGACTCTGGATTATATCGTCCTTGGCGTAGCCGATGGGGGTAATTGCTGAGCACTCAGTTATAACAACTCTTCGTTCCATTAAAAGCGCCTAATTTTGTCTGAAAGTCACCGGCCGGGGCTGTTGGCCCTGCCAACGACTCTCATGTTTCGTTGTGCCGGGGTGAGCGGAGATGGTTGTTACTTGTTATGCTCAGACGCGATAACTTCAATATAGTCCAAAATATCATTGATGGTGCGGATGGTCATGGCCTTCTCTTTTTCTGCCCTGGAAAGAGAAAAACCAAGAATCTTTTCAATTTCACCCAATAATTCAATGGCATCAATACTATCAAATCCATGATCGTCCCGGAGATTATCGTTTAATCCAGGGTTCTCAAATTCAAATAAATCTTCAAAAATTGTTAATATCTGCTTTTGAATCTCTTCTCTTTGCATAATAGATAATTGGTGTAACTATTCAGCGTAATTATAAAAGTAACATGGCCCATTCTGCCTTCATCCCCCTGATTTAAAAAGAAAATCCAACCATGAGACGGCTCGAGTTCAATGGCACATTGGGCTCTTTCTGCCCCCCATTGGAAATATGATTAAATCGGTACTCAAGCTTAATCTTTCTAACCAGTCCAACGTCAAGATCAACTCCCATTCCAAACATATAATTGCCGTTTAGATGCTTGGACATACCAGGGATATCGGGGCCGATGTAAACCGGACCGCCGCCGGCCAGAAAATAAGGTTTATATTCTTTGGAAACATCCGTTAATGTCCAGAGGCCAATAAAATTTATCCCCGTCATCAAGCCGTTATGCGGCGCAATAATATAGTGAACCGGCACTTCAACCCGGACGGAATAATAGCCCTTCAACAATGGCGGGCCAAACTCCTCAGATGCCACCCTTTCATAGCCCAAGGCCAGGAAAGCAGTATCAACCCAAACTTTTGTCCGCCCGAGATTGGTATGAGTGAAACCATAGCCGCCCAAAGCAACCCATTTCGAGTCCCCTACCCTGGCATTGGCAGCAAGAGGTATCGACAACACCAGGACGGTGAAAATAACAAATAATAAGGATCTGTTTTTCATCAGAGGATAACCAGTTATAAGCAGACAGACTTTTAACTATTCAGCAGCACCCATCCCGGAGCCACGCTTACCTCCGGCAGAAAATATACCGAAGGACGGGCTTACGGGGAATTACGGCTGTCATTCCCGAAGATGGGGTGCTGCTGAACAGTTACCCAACATTTTTTGGAGAAGTTGCTGTGAAACCAGTTACTTTATCCCGGTTAATTTGTCAATCAAAACAAATCGTTCAATAATGGCAGGGGAACCTCTGCAAAACTGGTACTGAATAGTTATTTTCAACCTTCTGAAACGGAGTCAGGGAATTACGGTCGTCATCCCCGAGGTAAACAAAGACTCCGTTGTCGTCATCGGAGATCCAGCAATTTTACCACCAGTTTTGGAGAATTTACATTAGCGGGTATAACTGGTGTTAAGCCATGCGTTACGGCCCTGAGATCTCCAGGATCATAAGCAGTCACAGGGCACCGAATCCGCGGTGTTATCGTCCTGTTCGCATACTGGCCTCGCATCTCCAGCCCCCATGAAACCGCTTATAGTTCTGAGGATTTACCGAATTTCGGCGGATTACCCCGTATCAGGTATATCTGCCGGTGATCCGTATGGCAAAATTTATACCTAAGGATTCCAATTTGAAGTAACAAAAAACGTAATAGTTCACCAAGGGTACCAAAGTTGATGCTGCCCCATAGTGTAAGGGTTTATTAGTGCCTTAGATCCGTTTATTTCTGCCTTAGAGTCTGTACTCCCTGTACGTGAGAAGACTGAAACAAACGGAGATGAGATGCGGGTGAACTTACCAAAAAGCTACTACATCTATCTCTTACAAATAATAGAAGGTTGGAATAAACGACGGGCTAACAAACAGTTGCCAATTGTTCTACCAGCCCTTAGCAGTTGGTAATTTTTATCAAAAACTTATTGCTTTTAATAAAAAATTGTGCAACAATTTTTCTAATACCAGTAATTATTTGTATTAACAATAGTTCTTTTATTTTTTATTCAGCAAGGAGAATGTTAATGCTTAAAAACATGGGATTACGAGGCAAAATTTACGCCGGTACAGGTCTGGTTATCGCTCTGTCAACCGCGGTAATTATCAGCTATCAGCTTACCGTAAATCAGATTTCTAAAAGATTTGACAATCTCCTCGGAAATGAAATGCGAGCCACCATGATCGGCCACAAGATTGATGCCGCCACCATAGATTATGACCGCAGCGTCAATAAATTTCTTTTATACCACAATCAGGATTCCCTTAAAATCCAGAAGACACTAAACTTTGCCAGCCAAAAAGATATCAAAGAATTAGCGGATCTTGCCGCCAGAATCCATAATAACAGACTAAGCTCTCAAGCTCATGAAATGCAGAAATTATTGCAACCCTACAACGCCAATCTAAAAATTGTGGTGCAGGGCTGGCAAAAAAAAGGGCTTAATGAAGAATCAGGCCTGCAGGGTTCTTTTAGAGACACGGCCCGTACCATTGAAAAAACCCTCCAGGATAATGCCGATCCAACTCTGAAGGTTGCCATGCTTAAAATACAGCGGTTTGAAAAGGACTATCTCCTGCGCGGTACTCAAAAATATGCCGAAGAAACCAACAGAGCCCTCAAAAATTTCAAGGCGGCTATAAACGACTCCACTCTAAATTCTAAAATAGAGCAATCCCTTGCCCAGCAAGAAGCCAATTACCAGAAATATTTTGATTCCTTAGTCAACCTGGATAAAAAAATTCATATAGCCCAGGGGAAAATGGACAGCACTTATCAAATAATGGGTTCCGCCATCAGCAAAATTGTTGAGGAACAATCCAACGCCGCGAATAAAGCAGTATCAACCGCCAAATATGAGGCCACCCGAAATAGTGTCATTTCAATGGCCATAGGAACCACGGCTATCCTCATCAGTATATTTTTAGCTTTTTGCCAGGGCCGCGGTATTTCCATACCCATTGATCAGGCCATAAAAAAACTGCAAAAGGGAACAAAACAGGTCGGTAACGCCGCCCAACAGGTGGCATCCAGCAGTCAGATATTAGCCAATAATTCCAGCGAGCAGGCAGCCGCCCTGGAGGAGACCTCCGCCTCTATGGAGGAAATATCAGCCATGACCAAGCGAAATAACGACAACACCTCCATGGCCGATCAACTTATGAGCGAGACCATTGAGGTCGTTAGCAAAGCGAATACGGCCATGGATGAACTTACCACGTCCATGACCGAAATCTCCAAAGCCAACGCTGACACCTCTAAAATCATTAAAACCATTGATGAAATTGCCTTCCAGACAAATCTCCTGGCCTTAAATGCCGCCGTTGAGGCCGCCAGAGCAGGGGAGGCCGGAGCAGGATTTGCTGTGGTTGCCGAAGAGGTACGTCATCTCGCAATACGTTCGGCAGAGGCCGCCAAAAATACTAACGATTTGATCCGGGGCACCATAGATAAGGTAAACCATGGCAAAATCATTGTTGATGACACCAGCCAGGCCTTTCTAGAGGTCAATAAACACGCCGATAAAATTGGCCAGCTAATCAGGGAGGTCGCAACTGCGTCAAACGAGCAGACTACTGGGATCATCCAGGTAAATCAGGCTATTAACCAGTTAGATCAAGCCGTACAAGAGATCGCCGCCAACTCCGGGGAATCGGCCAGCACTTCTGAAGAGATGACGGCTCAAGTGATAAGCATTACCGGGATATTGGGAGGGCTGACGATCTTGGTTAAGGGTACCAAAGCCGATAGTTCTGCCCAGCTGAACAGACAAAGCCGTAACTCCTCCAAAAGTGGTGGCGAATATATTAGAAATGTAGGTTGGTGTTGAGCTATTTTGGCTAAGCCCAACAGTAAACAGGCTTATCATCTACGAAGAGAATTTACCCACACTTTTGGAGAAGTTACACGAGGCCAGAATAACCAGCCAAGATCCGTGAACAACCCCGCGGTTGTAAAGCAAATTCCACAGCCCGCCCAAGGGTTTATTTCAGGCCTTTAACCTCTAAAACAACACTACTGTTCTATCCATGAGATGCAGTCGGCCGGACAGCATTTAATGGCCTCATCAACCTCATCAACCGGGTATTCGCCAAGCTCAATGACCTCTATATTGCCGGTATCACGATTCATCCTAAAAACCGCCGGGCAGACTTCCACACAACCTTCACATTTCGAACATGTCCAAGTATCTAATTCAGGGACTTTCACTCTTTTTATCCTCAAACGTAACTACTCACCCCATGACCACAAAAATGGCAATAACCACCGAAATTATAACTGCTTACAGGGTGCCGGAGATTTTTTCGAGTAGTCTGACGCAGCGTATTAGTCATACGTAAATCAGGCTGATCGGAGAAAGATTCGCTACCCTGTGAGCAGTTACCCCTCAAACCATAATTTTAATCCCCTTGGCTAGCATCACAACGAGGTATAAACAGAAAATATCTCAGTTTACCATATAACCTATTTATCATCTCTGACCACTTTTACGCCATTTATTTTTTCCTGCTTGCCAACCTAAAATGCATTTCATAGAATAAAAATAACATGCGGCAACTAAACCACAGGTTAGCTGTCATGTCTGGATATTTGGTAATTATTCAACCTGATATCTAAATATAACAACCACCGAAGTCTAACTGTTCAAATCTTTTTTTATTTTTAGCATCACAGGAGATAATAATGAAACAAGGCATAACCCTACAAGCCAAGCTTAATATAATTTTAATCGCCTTCCTTATTCTTGGCCTGACAAATGCCGCCATAATTTTTTATGTGGTGGCCCAGCAGAAAGAAGCCGGCCGAGCCATTAACCTGGCCGGACGCCAGCGTATGCTCACACAGAGGCTGAGCAAGGAGGTCTTCATTGCCCACAGTCTTGCAAAAGCCCCCCAAGAGGCTGATAACCTGAATCAAATGCTGGCCGAAATTAAAAAAACCGCTAATCTTTTCAATATCACCCTGAACGGTCTTTTGCATGGCAGCAGCCAGCAGGGACTGACCCCTGTGGTCGACAACAACACCCGCCAGAAACTGCTTGAGGTCAAAAAAATGTGGCAGAATTTTAATACGGCTGTTCAGACATTTGTCAAGTCAGAACCGGGCACCGCCTCGTATAATAACGCCATGCGGATAATACAGCATAATAATTTACCACTGCTGAAGACCATGAATAAGGCGGTTAGCTTATACGAAAAAAATAACAACCTAAACACCATTCTCTGGATTCAGGGGGCGCTTCTATGCGTTATTTTGACGATTATTATTTTATCTTGGCTTTTCACTTATCGTGAAATCGTTGTACCATTAAATGAAGCCGGTAATACCCTTCGCACCAGTTCGCAAAGCCTTAACAACCTTTCCGCCTCAGTGGCCAGCGCCGCCGGCAATATCGCCGATCAAGCATCCAACCAGGCGGCAGCCACTGAAGAATCAGCCGCCTCCCTTGAAGAGATAACCAGCATGACCCGCCAAAACGCCGAAAATACCACCGAGGCCAACGCGAAGATGAAGGCGACTCAAGAGGTCGCGGAAAAAGCCAACGTTTTTATGGAGAATATGAATAAGTCCATGGATGATATTCGAGCCGCCAGCCATGAGACCCAGGAGATTGTCAAAACCATTGACGAGATTGCCTTTCAGACCAATCTGCTTTCTTTGAACGCGGCAGTGGAAGCGGCTCGGGCCGGTGAAGCAGGGGCCGGTTTCGCGGTGGTGGCCGACGAGGTAAGAAATCTCGCCATACGATCCGCCAATTCGGCTGGCGAAACCTCCAAATTAATCGAAAATATCGTCCAGCGCATCAAAAGCGGCTCAGATATGGTACACCAGGCAACAGAAGCCTTCAAGGAGGTCGCCGACGGCGCCAGCAAGGTGGCAATTCTATTAGATGAAATAGCCCATGCCAACGGCGAACAATCTCTTGGAGTTGATCAAATCACCGTGGGGATAAACGAGATGGACAGTTCAACGCAAAAAAATGCCGCCACCTCCGAAGAGGCATCAGCGACAGCGGCAGAAATGCAAAGCGAAGCACTCAAATTACATCAGCTGGTGGACGAACTTATGCACATCGTTAAAGGGCAGGTTTAAAACACCAGCAATGAATATCAAACCACCCCCTGATCCAGCATGGCATCGGCAGTCTTGACAAAGGCGGCTATATTGGCCCCGGCCATATAATTACCGGCCTGACCATATTCCGCCGCCGCCTCAAGGCAGGTACGGTGAATCTCGCTCATTATATGGCGCAGCCGCCCTTCTACCTCATCACGGGGCCATTTAAGACGCATGGAGTTCTGGGCCATCTCCAGGCCGGAGACTGCCACCCCGCCGGCATTGGCGGCCTTGCCAGGGGCGTAGAGCAGCTTATGATCAATAAAAAGGTCAATGGCCTCGGGGCTGGTGGGCATATTGGCCCCCTCGGAAATCAAAAAGATGCCGTTGGCAATGAGATTACCGGCATCCCGCGCGTTTATCTCATTCTGAGTAGCACAGGGCATGGCACAATGGGCCTTGTGATTCCAGAGGGGATTATACTCATCAGAAGCGTCAACGGCTGTATAGACAACCTTGGGCCAAGCCTCGGCATATTCCTTTATCCGGCCGCGGCGCACGTTTTTTAATTCCTTGATAAACTCCAGTTTTTCCTGATTTATCCCCTCCTCATCAAAGACATAGCCCGATGAATCGGACATGGTCAAGACCCGGCCGCCCAATTGAATAATCTTCTCGGCCGTGTATTGGGCCACATTACCGGAGCCAGAGATTAGACACTTCTTGCCCTCCAGCGAATCACCGCGGGTGGCCAGCATCTCGGAGGTGAAATAAACATTACCATAACCCGTGGCCTCAGGCCGCACCAGGCTGCCGCCCCAGCTGAGACTCTTGCCGGTCAAAACCCCGGTGAACTCATTGCGCAGGCGCTTGTACATCCCGAATAGATAACCAATTTCCCGGGCTCCAACCCCGATATCACCCGCCGGGATATCGGTATTAGGGCCGATATGGCGCTGTAACTCCATCATAAAACTCTGACAGAAACGCATAACCTCATTATCCGACTTACCCTTGGGATTAAAGTCAGATCCACCCTTGCCGCCGCCCATGGCCAGGGTGGTAAGAGAGTTTTTAAACACCTGCTCAAAGGCCAGAAATTTCATAATCCCCAGATTAACCGAAGGATGAAAACG
>CAZZJP010000098.1:0-7424 GCA_964654555.1 uncultured Desulfobulbia bacterium | reverse complement strand
AGGTCGCGGAAGAGGAAGGTTTTGGCGCTATTGCCGCGGCCTTTAAATCCATTGCCGTGGCCGAGCGGCATCATGAACGGCGTTATCTGGCTCTGGCGGCCAATATTGAGGCCGGCCGGGTGTTTAAACGTGATGAGGAGGCCTCCTGGGTCTGTAAAAAGTGTGGTTATGTCCATAAGGGCAAAGAGGCCCCCGGGGTCTGTCCGGCCTGCCAGCATCCCCAGGCCTATTATGAGCTTTTGGTCGAGAACTGGTAGATCATGGGGGTGGGCTGGGTTTTAAGAAAAGTCAAAATTACATTACTTGTGGCCGCCGGATGACAGGGCTCTGGCGGCGGTAATTCCAGAAATAAAGGGAGAATAACATGGCTGAAAAATTACAGGTGTATAAATGTGCGGTCTGCGGCAATGTTGTTGAGGTCTTACATGCCGGGGCCGGAGAGTTGGTCTGTTGTGGTAAGCCCATGAATCTTATGGCTGAGAATACTACGGATGCCGCCCGGGAGAAGCATGTTCCGGTGATAGAAAAGACCGCTGACGGCTTCCTGATTAAAATTGGCGCTGTCGCCCATCCCATGCAGGAGGAGCATTATATTGAATTTATTGAGTTGATTGCCGGCGGCAGGGTTTTGCGGCAGGAACTGAAACCCGGTGATCCGCCGGAGGCCTCCTTTGTTACCAGTGCCGCTGAGGTCAGTGCCCGGGCCTTCTGCAATTTGCACGGCCTGTGGAGGGCTTAACATGTTCAGTGAAAGAATGTCTGAGGCCATGGCCGGGCAGGTCAACGCCGAATATTACTCCGCTTACCTCTATCTTTCCATGAACTCCTACCTTCATTCCATTAATCTGTCTGGTATGGCCAATTGGATGAATATGCAGACCCAGGAGGAGTTGTTTCATGGTATCAAGATGTATAATTTTATCCTGGAACGCGGCGGCCGGGTTATTCTGGACAAGATTGATCAGCCGCCCAGCGCCTGGGATTCGCCGCTGGCGGTTTTTGAAAACGCCTATGCCCATGAGCAGAAGGTCACCGGACTGATTAATAATCTGGTGGATCTAGCTCAGGAGGAGCGGGATCACGCTACCAATATCTTTCTGCAATGGTTTATCAGCGAGCAGGTGGAAGAGGAGGCCAATGCCAGCGGCATTGTGCATAAACTGCAATTAATCGGCAACGATGCCGGCGGTCTTTTTACCCTGGATCAGGAGTTGGGTAGCCGGGTATTTACCATGCCTGCCGGTGAGTAAGGGACTTCAGCTTTTAAAGGTAGAACCGTAAAGACGAAACCTGGCTTTTAGTCCCGCCTTGCGCGATTATATAAAGGAGTAGAAATGGGAGTTACAGAAATAAAGGATAATGTTTACTGGGTTGGGGCGGTGGACTGGGACATCAGGGACTTCCACGGTTATTCCACTTATAAGGGTACGACCTATAATGCCTATCTCGCCATGGACGAGAAAATTACCCTTTTTGATACGGTGAAGAGTAATTTTAAGGATGATCTGCTCTATCATATCAGCGAGGTGGTGGAACCGGAAAAGATTGACTACATCGTGGTCAACCATGTGGAAATGGATCATACCGGCTGTCTGCCGGAGATTATTGAACTGGTAAAGCCTGAAAAAATATTTTGCTCACCCATGGGTGAGAAGGTGCTTAAATCACATTTCCACCATGAAGACTGGCCCTTGGTCGTGGTCAAGAGCGGTGACAGTATCAGCCTTGGCAAAAAGACAGTCTCCTTCTTGGAAACCAAGATGCTGCATTGGCCGGACAGCATGTTCTCCTACATTGAGGAGGATAAACTGTTAATTTCAAGTGATGCCTTTGGCCAGCACATGGCCAGTACCGAGCGTTTTGTCGATGAGGTAGAATTGGGTGAGGTCTTGCGGCACGCGGCCAAATATTACGCCAATATTCTCCATCTCTTCTCCCCCAATATTCAGAAGCTCCTGACCACGGTGGCTGAGTTAAATCTCGATATTGACATGATTGCCCCTGATCATGGCCTGATCTGGCGTGGTAATCCTGCCGATATACTAACGGCCTATGACCGTTGGAGCAGGCGGGAGACCAAGGATAAGGTGCTGGTAGTCTATGACTCAATGTGGAAGAGTACGGCTAAGATGGCCCTGGCCATCGGCGGGGCTGTTTCCCGGCGGGGGGTGGATGTCAAGATGTATAATCTGGCCGTAAACCACCGCAGTGATATCATGACCGAGGTTCTTGACAGCCGGGCTCTGATTTTTGGTTCTCCGACCCTAAATAACGGTATTCTGCCGAGAATGGCTGATTTCCTCTGTTATTTAAAGGGACTGCGGCCCAAGGGTAAACTGGGAGCCGCCTTTGGTTCCTTCGGCTGGAGCGGCGAGGCCGTGAAGAATATGAACAGCGCCATGGAGGATATGGGAATTGAGCTGATTGATCCCGGCTTGCGGGTGAAAAATGTTCCCACTGTTGATGATTTTAATCAATGCAAGGCAATGGGGGATAAAATCGCCCAAGCCGTACTGGAAAGGAGCTGATCAGGGGCTGTCATGCGCTTGCGGGCCTTGAATAAACATGTGGCCGCCGTTCTGCGGGATATGCCCTTTGCCGAGGCTATGACTCGTCTCGAGGCGGAGGAACCGCCCAAGCGCATGTTGAAGCCTCTCTTTTCCTGCCTCTGCAGCGGTGATGAACAGGTTAAATGGTTCGCGGTAACCGCCATGGGACGGGCGGTTACCGCTTTGGCAGCCAAGGAGTTAGAGGACGCCAGGGTGGTTATGCGCCGCTTTATGTGGATGCTGAATGATGAGTCCGGCGGTATTGGCTGGGGTGTCCCAGAGGCCATGGGTGAGGTCATGGCCTCTGAATCCAGACTGGCCTTGGAATATGGTCATATTATAGTGGCCTTTATGCGGGAGGACGGCTTTTTCCTGGAGCTGGAGCCCCTGCAGCGGGGCCTGATGTGGGGCCTGGGCCGAATGGCCGCGGCCAGCAGGGATAATCGGCGGCTGCTCTTAAAGCATGAAGCCGATAATTATATCCTGCCCTATCTCCAGTCAGCCGACGCGGTAGTACGTGGTCTGGCCGCCAGGGCCGCCGGTCTTTTTGGCCGCCCGGCGGCCCATGATGTTTTGCGGGCTCTGTGTAACGACAGGGCTGAATTTACCCTCTATGATAACGGTCAATTCCGGCCCACCTCGGTGGGCTTCCTGGCCGCCCAGTCCCTGCGGCAGAACGCGTCGCAGGGCTAACTGCCCCCCAACCAACCATCCCTATTTCTTCTGAAAGTCGATCTCACTATCGGCCGGCAGCATGGCTGGAACGATCTCAATATTGATAGCCGCTCCATAGTGTTTTTCCAGTTCTGCCAGCTCGGTACGTTTGCGGTTTAAGAGATACTGACTGACGTGCATGGGCAGACGGCATTGGACGGTCTTGATATTTTTACGGGAAATTCCGGTCTGGATCTGGCGTAGGCAGCTTAAGGCCTGGGTCTCTACAGAGCGGATAATTCCCCGCCCTTTACAGCATTCACAGGTCACGTAATTGCGGGCAGCAATGGGTGAACCCATGCGCTGGCGGGAAATCTGCATCAGGCCGAATTTGGAGATACGGGCGAAATCAATCTTGGCCTTATCCCGCTTCATGCTGCTCTTGACCTTCTTCTCCACCTCGCGGATATTGGCGGCTGAACGCATATCGATGAAATCAATGACAATCAATCCGCCCAGATCCCGGAGCCGCACTTGGCGGGCCAGTTCCTCGGCGGCCTCCATATTGGCCAGGAAGATGGTCTCGGCGAATTTTTTATCCCGGCCGGTGCTGCCGGAGTTGACATCAATGGCCACCAGGGCCTCGGTGGGGTTGATGACGATGGAACCGCCCGAGGGCAGCTTAACTGTCGGCCGGTAAATCTGCTCAATCTGCTCCTCAATATTATGGGAGTTCAACAGGGGGCGCGGCCCTTTATGGAGGTGTACCGTGGTCTTTTTCTGTTGGGCGGCCGGCAGTAATTCCATGAAATCCCTGACCTGGCGGAAGGAATCCTCACTGTCTACCTGAATTTCCCTGATGTCGGCGGTGAAGTGATCCCTTAAGAAACGGGTAACGATATTCTGTTCTCCATAGACTAAGGCCGGGACCTTTTCGCTTTGGCCCCGTTTACGGATATCGTCCCATAATTTGATGAGAAAACGGACATCCTTGGTGAGGGCGGTCTTGGTAATTCCCTTGCTGGCGGTGCGAATTATATAACCCACACCCTCCGGTAATTTGCAGCTCTCCAGCATCTCCCGCAGCTTTTTGCGTTGTTCCTGGGACTCAATCTGGCGTGATATGCCGTGGGAGTCGCTGCCCGGCATCAGCACTACGTAGCGCCCCGGCAGGGATAAAAAGGTGGTAATGTTGGCCCCTTTATTACCCGTGGTCTCTTTGACCACCTCCACCAGCATTTCCTGGCCGATCTTGAGGGATTCCTTGAAGTTAATATCCTTCCAGTGCCGGTCGTTGGGGAGCTCGGCGCTGTAGTATTCGGGGTGGATTTCGCTAAAGGGCAGGAAGGCGTTTTTGCCGGTGCCGATATCAATAAAGGCGGCCTGCAGATTGGTTTCCACGGAAACCACCCGGCCCTTGTAAATATTACCCTTGGTCCGTTCGCGGGAGACGGTTTCTATATAGAAGGCCTCTAAGCGGCCATTCTCCAGCATGGCGATTCGGCATTCCTCCGGCTCCTCAGCGTTGATCAGTAATTTATATACATCGTCCTTGGCCTTGGTTTTGGAAGATGATGTTTTAGGGCTCTTCTTATCCGTGGTTTTGCCATTGGCCGTCTCTTTGGCTGGGCGGGGTTTGTCTTTTTTGGCCTTACTCGTCTTGGGTCTGGATTTTGGTTTTTCTTTGGTTGTTTCCTTGGCTTTGGCGGTTGACTCCTGAGCGTTTGAGTCTGCGGCCGCTTCGATGTCGGGCTGTTCATTGGTCTTCCCGGCCGTTCGGCCCTTTGGTTTACCGCGGCTGCCAGAAGACTTGCGGCTGCTGGACTTGGCTGGCCGCTTTTGGTTTTTTACTGGCTCTGCCTGTTGCTCTTCATTCTGCTCTTTGTTTGTTGTTTCCTTTTCTTCGTTCATTGGTTTCCTTTGCCATCGTCCAATATTTCAGGGCGCGATGTCTCGTTGGGGTAATTTGTTCGGTCTCGGCCAGCCTCTCAAGGGTGGTCAAAACCCATGTCTCTTCATAATTCAGGGTTAGGCAGATGTCCTCGCAGGTACATGGCCGCCGCTTTAAAAGTTCAATTATTTCATTTGGATCATTATTGCTAATGGTCTTGTGTCCTGCCGGGCCGGAGTCCTGCCCATGGGCGATAATTTCAATCTTGCCGGGTAATCTGGCCGCTATCCGTTCTAACTGGCGGTGGTTTAAGGGCTGGGCGCAGACCTCAAGGGGCGGGCGGTCAACGGTATTAAGCTGGATTTTGTCCGGCCCGATGGTATCAACCGCGCATCTCAGGGCTTTAATGTCGTCGTCACTGTCATTTATACCCTGACAGAGAAGAATCTCCAGCCATAATTTCCCGATGTATTCTCGTTTTAAATTTTTAATTCCCTCGATGATTGTGTCTATCCTAAGCTCTGCTGCCGGCCGGTTCAGGGACTGAAAGCCTGCCGGGCGGGCCGCGTCAAGGGAGGGGATGATTATGTCGGCTGCCATGAGTTCCTGCCGAACCTCCGGCAGATGAAGCAGTGAACCATTGGTGAGTACAGCCACTGGCTTGGAACTATGATTTTTGATATGGCGGATAATCTGGCCGATACCGTTATGGAGGGTAGGTTCACCACTGGCTGTAATTGTATATATGTCTAATTCAGCTTTGCCTTCATCCGTCAGGTGCTGGTCTAATTCGGTGATAATATCGACGGTGGGGATATATTCCCGTCGTTGACAGGTTCTGATCTTTTGGCGGTTTATTTCGCAATACACACAGTTGAAGGTACAGAAGCCGGGGACGAGATCAATGCCTAAGGAGAGGCCGAGGCGGCGTGAGTTAACTGGCCCGAATATATTCATGATTTGTAACTGCTCAGCGTGATGTCTAAAAGTACCATGATTTATATAACAGTCAGGCCTTAAATCTGGACACTAAAGAGGCGGATAATTCGCTTTTGTAAATCGACATTAGACTATAAAACGTCAATTATTGATTTTTTACTCAATATCAAGAGTCAAGAAACTACCATTATTTCCTGGGGATGTCAAGATTTAGCGCTTGACAGTGACCGGGATGGCACGTAAATTAGAACGATTTGTTACCAGATTTGATTAAATTAATCCCCTCCTGGCCCGGCCGCGGTGAAGGGCCGTGGGTATCATTCATATAATCACAGGGAGATGTTAGATATGCGTAGTGATATTATTAAAAAAGGGTTGGAGCGAGCCCCGCATCGTTCATTGATGAAGGCCATGGGGTATACGGATGAGGAGATATCCCGGCCGCTCATCGGCATTGCCCACGCCCATAACGAGATTATCCCCGGCCACATTCATCTTGACAAGATTCTGGAGGCGGTGAAGACCGGTGTCCGTATGGCCGGCGGCACCCCCATCGCCTTTGCCACCATAGGGGTCTGTGACGGTATCGCCATGGGGCATACCGGCATGAAGTATTCCCTGGCCAGCCGGGAGGTTATTGCCGATTCGGTGGAGATTATGGGTATGGCTCACCCCTTTGACGCCATGGTCTTGATCCCCAATTGTGACAAGATCGTGCCCGGTATGCTCATGGCTATGCTGCGCCTCAATATCCCGGCCCTTATGGTCAGCGGCGGCCCCATGCTCACCGGTCGTTTCCGGGGCAAAGATACCCACCTTGTTACGGTCTTTGAGGGCATTGGCAAGGTTAAATCCGGCCAGATGGATGAGAGTGAACTGACTGAGTTGGAAAACGCGGCCTGTCCGGGCTGCGGTTCCTGTGCCGGACTCTTCACTGCCAACTCCATGAACTGCCTCACCGAGGCCCTGGGGCTGGGGCTGCCGGGTAACGGTACTATTCCGGCGGTGGACGCAGCCCGTATCCGGCTGGCCAAGACGGCCGGGATGGCGGTGATGGATCTGCTGGCCAATGATATTAAACCCCGTGATATTGCCACCCGTCAGGCCTTTGAGAACGCCATGGCTGTTGATATGGCCCTGGGCTGCTCCACCAATACAGTACTTCATATCCCGGCCATTGCCAGGGAGGCGGAGGTTGAGCTGCCCCTGGAAACCTTTAATGAAGTAAGCTCCAGAGTACCGCACGTCTGCAGTCTGATTCCCGGCGGCAGTCATAGTATGCAACAATTAAATGATGCCGGCGGGGTGCAGGCGGTAATGGCAGAGCTTTCCACCATGCCCGATACCATTAATCTTGAGGTGATGACCGCCACCGGCAAGACCATGGGTGA
>CAZZJP010000097.1:0-7560 GCA_964654555.1 uncultured Desulfobulbia bacterium | reverse complement strand
CTTCGGCCATATCAATAATTTTATGGGCCCCCCTGATGGCGGCAGAACAAATAATCTTAGACATGGGATAACTCCTTTAAATTACACGCTATAAAAAGAACTTCTTAATACTTTTTCAGCCCAGCAGACCGTTGATTAACTCCTTGGCAAGACCGACGGCCCTGGGATGTCTCATAATCAAGACCTCTCCACCGCAAAGCAACATACAGGCCGCGGTAATCGCCTCCATCATCACCCCGCGCCGTTCCTGATCCCCCAGCAGTTCATCCGAAGGCAGACGACACTCCTTGGCCTTCCAGACCTCACGGCCCAGATTACAGATAATTGGTACCTGCAGCTTTTCATCCTGCTGAGTCAGGGCAGCAAGACGAATCCGTTCCATGACGGAATAGGTGTATTCAATACCATATCCCAGGGCTCCGACAGAGGGATCCATCATTACTGTGTTTAAGGAGACACCAAGATTTTCCAGAAGAATATTAAGTTGTTTAGCAAGATTAACATCAATGGGGGAGGCGGCGACAATCGGGTGCTGGAAGGCCATGGCTGTGGCCCCGAGGGAACGGTAATTGGCATCAGAAAGGGGGGCCAGACATACCTTTTTGTCACCAATGACGGCAGTTAATTCCCGCAGGGTATCGGTATCTTTATCGGCATTGCCGCAACCCCAGACGATTATGGGCACATCCACCGCCTGGATAACCTCGGCGGCGGTCTTGGCGGCTTCGGCTGAATCGCGATTCAAGCCGTTGGGATCGGTACTGATTAGCGAGACACAAAGGGCATCAGCACCATACTCTTTGACACATTTCTGGGCCCAGGCCACAGGATTACCCAGCACATCGGCGAAATGACGACTCAAAGGTTCGGGCCAGTCCTCATAATTAGCATCAACAATATCCATGGCAATCAGCTGCTTATGAGGAATTTCGCCCTCAAAAAGCTGGAAAGGCAAAGTTTTGGAGCCACCCACGGTAATGCAGTTATCGCCATTACCAAGCACGGCTTCACGAATGACACCGTTATAGGTCTGGGTGTAACTATCCGGTGCTATATTGACCGCACGTTCAGCAAGCTTTATTTTTTCAAGTTCCAGAGCCGAAACAGCAGGAGCCGCCGCCTTGACATCAGCTGCCTCTTTGGCCTCTGCCGCCACCTTGGCATCGGCTGCTTCTTTGGCCTCCGCCGCCTTGGCATCAACTGCCTCTTTGGCCTCCGCCGCCGCCTTGGCATCAGTTGCCTCTTTGGCCTCTGCCGCCACCTTGGCATCGGCTGCCTCTTTGGCCTCCGCCGCCGCCTTGGCATCAGTTGCCTCTTTGGCCTCTGCCGCCACCTTGGCATCGGCTGCCTCTTTGGCCTCCGCCGCCGCCTTGGCATCAGTTGCCTCTTTGGCCTCTGCCGCCACCTTGGCATCGGCTGCCTCTTTGGCCTCCGCCGCCGCCTTGGCATCAGCTACCTCTTTGGCCTCTGTCACCGCCTTAACATCGACTGCTTCTTTAGCCTCAGCCATCGCCCTGGTATCTTCCACCGCTGGTGAAGGCGTAGATGCCGGGGCTGCAGGTGAAGGAGGAGAAGAAACCACCGGAGCCGGAGTTACCGGCAGGGCCGTCTCCATGGCCGGGGGCTCCTTAACTAAAATTTCCTGGGCGCTGATAAACTTCACCAGGGCATTAAATTGATCATCATTTAAACCGTAGGCGTGTTTAAGTGCGTCAAGACCCATTTTTACCGACTCAAGGGCCATGACTCGTTCTTTTTCATTCATTATATGTTCTCCTGCATCATCTGTCGTTTGTACCATTTTACGGTCAGTACCAATTTCAGCAGCCTGAGTACGGGCCGCGGCCACGATCTCACTGGCCTCCTGACGCGCCTTAGCCAAGATCTCCTCTCCAACCTCAGCCGCTACCTCAGGAGCCGCTATTTCCGTCGCTTCTTCAACCACGGCAGCAGCCTCAACACCCCCCTGTACCACAATGGTCTCCGCCGGGGCAGTGAGATTGGGTGCAATAATCATATCCTCAATAACAGGGCGTTGATTAAGCCCGGCCCGGCTGACAATCTCCGGCACCGCACTTTCCCACTCTATGGCCATAATATGTACTCCGGCCACACCCTTTATTTCCTTTACCTGGTTTATAATATCAACACAGATATTTATGCCCTCATCCTCTTTATCAGCAGCGCCCCGCAACCGGTCAATGACTGTATCTGGCACATCCATACCCGGCACAAACTTTTTCATATATCGTGCCATTCCCAGAGAACGGGGCGGCGTAACACCGGCCAGGATATAGGCCTTTTCCGGTAGTCCCAGATCCCGGGCCATCTCCATGAAGCGGGCAAACTTCTCTACATTGTAGACAATCTGGGTCTGAATAAAGTCGGCGCCGTTGGCAATCTTCTTGCCCATCCGGGCCGCCCTAAAATCAGGGGGGCCGGCAAAAGGATTGGCCGCGGCTCCGAGAAAGAGACGGGGGGCACAATCCTTGATTTTCTCACCACATTGAAATTGCTGGTCATCACGCAATGAGCGCATCATCCCCAGCATCTGAATGGAATCCATATCAAAGACCCCCTTCGAACCAGGATGATTACCAAATTTTTGGTGATCACCGGTGAGGCAGAGGAGATTCTTGGCTCCGAGAGCGGCAGCACCGAGAATATCGCTCTGCATACCTATACGGTTTCGATCCCGGCAGGTCATCTGGATAACCGGCTCAACACCCTCCGCCATGGCAACTAACCCGGCGGCAATACTGCTCATCCTTACGATTGCCGTCTGGCAATCAGTGATATTAACCGCATCCACATGACCTTTTAAAAGCCGGGCCTTGTTGCGTACCACCTCAATATCACTACTCTTAGGCGGGCCAAGTTCGCCGGTTACAGCGAAATGGCCGCCTTTAAGAACCTGTTCCAAGCGGCTGGCTGATTTCATTCCTTATAATTTCCTTCTCTTGATTACGTAAATATGAACACTCTCAAACAAGGCCGATAATCGTTTTTAATGAAGAATCAGCTGCCAGGGCCGGCACAGCCTGCCCCTACTACGGCTCCGCCTCCAAGGTCACGACGCATATCCATATCAAACAATACCCGATCCTGCTTTTTGTTGATTCCCAGAGCCTCACGCTTATCATCAATATGAGCGATCATCTTATGGGCCAGCTTAACGGGATCGGGCTCAATATCCCATTTACCGCCGGTGAGTTCTTCATGACCTTCCATGATATATTTAGTCATCTTTTTGGAACCGGTAACCGGTAAGGCGTTAAATATAACATAGAGACCGCTGCCCACAAAATACTGGCCGATAGCCACTGCCTTTTCACTCATCCAGACAGGCGAAGTTCCCGCCACAGGCAGATCGGAGATATGGTCGCCAAGACCACCCTCGGCCACCATCTGACTGACGGCAAGCAACAGGCGGCTGTTATCAACACAGGAGCCCATATGGAGAACAGGCGGTGTCCCCAGGGTTTCACATATCTCAGCCAGACCGGCCCCGGCAAATTCCTGAGCCGCCTCAGGCCGCATAAGCCCCGCCCGGCCCAAGGCCGTGGCTGAACAGCCGGTGGCCAGCACCAGGACATTATTTTTAATGAGTTCCCTGGCAATGATCTCATGGTTCTCGTCGGAGTATTTATAGTTATCACAGCCCACCATGGCGGCCACTCCCCGAATCCGGCCGTTAATTATATTATCATTCAGAGGCCGATAGCTGCCCCGAAAGCGGCCGCCCTGAATATAATTAACGGTTTCGTTACTGAAACCGGCTACTACATCCAGTTTCTTGTTCTCCGGGATATAGAACTTGCCACGCTTCTTATAGTTAGCAATGGCCTTGGTCAAAATTTCCTTGGCACTGGCGATGGCATTATCATCGTCAAACTGAATATGAATGGCGCCTTCCATCTTGGCGCGGTAATTGGTGGTAATAATATCCGTATGAAAGGACTTGGCAACCTCGGCCACGGATTGCATGATGCACTGAATATCAACAACCATGGCCTCCACCGCGCCGGTCGCCAGAACTATCTCCTGCTGAATAAAGCCGGCAGCCACCGGAATACCACGGCGCATGAGAATTTCATTGCCGGTACAGCAGACACCAACGAGGTTAATACCCTTGGCACCAGCCTTTTTGGCCAAAGCCAGCATATCATCTTCCTGAGCGGCCATGCACAGGGCCTCGGCCAGCAGCGGTTCATGGCCATGAACGGTAATATTTACCTGATCTTTTTGCAGAACACCAATATCAACGATGGAGCGGATAGGTACCGGAGTGCCAAACATGATGTCAGTCAATTCCGTTGACATCATGGAGGCCCCCCAGCCATCGGAGAGGGCGCAACGATTGGCCTGAAGCATGAGGTTTTTATATTCCTGATCAACGCCCATATGGGTACGGTGCATTAGCTCAACAACCTCACGATCAATGCCCCTGGGCTCAACCCCAATTTTCTTCCATAGGGACTGCAGAGTAGCTGGAGCCCGTTTCAGCATGGTCAGGAAACCATTTTGCTGGCCGAATTCAGCTAGACATTTTTCACCGAGTTCCAAGGCAATTTCATTTTTATCCCGCCCCTCAATCTCAATATCAAAGACTTTGGCCAAGGTATGCAATTTGGCAACGTCCTTAATTTTATGCCCAGTTTTACCTTTAGCGGTGGCGATAAAGCCCTGCACCATCTCCCGGGCATGATCGGTATGAGCGGCAGAACCAGCGGCGATCATCCGGCAAAAATTACGGGCGGCCACCGTTTCAGCAGTAGCTCCACAGACTCCAACCATCTCCGCGACTCCGTCGATAATCTGGCATGGCCCCATATTACAGTTACGGCAGCAAACCCCGCCGGAACCAAAGAGACAGGCCGACATTCCCCGGTCATCAACCCGATGAAAGGCGGTTTTAATACCCTTGGCAACATCCTGGGCCAAAACCTCCTTGGTAGAGGGACAGGTTATATTATCGCATCCTTCACAGCCAATTTTTCGCATAGTCATAATCATTCCTCAAATTATCAGGCCGTAAACCATCTCTACGGCATAGGTGATTCTTTAAACCGCCTGTCCAGCCTGTCTAACAATTTACCGTTTTTTATAACAGACCGGCAGCAGCTTTGGCCGCCTGTACCGTGTTCATCATCAACATGGTAATAGTCATGGGACCAATACCGCCGGGTACCGGCGTAATAGCGGCGGCCTTTTCCTTGACCGCCTCAAAATCAACATCTCCGGCCAGGATTGATTTACCTTCAGCGGTTTTGCCAATCCGGTTAACGCCGACATCGAGGATCACTACACCCTCTTTTACCATATCGGCAGTGACCATCTTCGGCACCCCGACCGCGGCAATCAGAATATCTGCCCGTCTGGTATGAAATGCGGTATCCCTGGTACGGGTGTGACACAGGGTAACAGTGGCATTACCGCCCTCCCGCTTCTGGAGCATGAGGTTGGCAATGGGCTTACCGACAATATTGCTGCGCCCCAGGACAACCACCTCTTTACCGCTGGTCTCAATATTATTACGTTTCAGGATTTCAAGCATGCCGTGCGGAGTGCAGGGCAGGAAACATTTTTCGCCCAGCATCATTTTGCCGATATTAACCGGATGGAAGCCATCCACGTCTTTATCCGGGTCAATGGCATAGAGAATATTGGCCTCATTAATATGTTTGGGCAGAGGTAACTGCACCAGAATACCATGCAGTTTATCATTTTTATTACACTTATCGACCAAAGCGAGAAGATCTTCCTCGGAGGTATCAGCAGGTATATCGTAACGTTCTGAATAGATCCCCAAATTTTTTGAGGTCCTTTCTTTGGCTCCGACATATACCTCAGAGGCGGGATCTTCACCAACAAGGATAGTTACCAGTCCAGGAACCACATTATGTTTTTCCTTTAATTCCGTAATTTCAAGTTTCAGCTCTTCCCGAATAGTCTTAGCAGTCTCCGTACCGCTTAATATCTTAGCGCTCATAAATAGGGGCTCCTTTAAAAAGACAAAAGAAATAAATCATCAACTACTTGTAGTTATTAGTAAATCTATAGTTGACATTACCAATCGCTTCGAATCCATAACCGTATCGGCAATTAGCAGGTCAAACAGCCGCCAGCATTGGCTCAAAGAGACTTTTTTATTATATATACAAAATAGGAATAATAATACTTGATAGAGGGGGAGTTAGCAATAGGGGAAAATACGTATTGTAAATTCAACAAAGGGACTTTATTGACCGGAAGACCGGGGACGGCCGCCGGCGAGTTTAACAATAATACCGTTGGCATGGCCTAAACGGGAGGCCAGGGCCTTGAATATATGATGGGCGACATCCGGGTATTTTTCAATAACCTCGACAAGTTTATCGCCGGGATAACGCTTCAGCTTACTGCGGCCCTTGGAGATAATACTCGCTGAGCGCCTCTCCCCGGTAACCGCCGACATTTCGCCAAAATACTCACCGGGCTGGACAATTTCGGCAATTTTCTTGCCATCCTTTACGACCATCACCGCACCCTGGATAAGTTTAAAGAAATCCTTATCATTGTTGCCCTGCCTGATTATAAAATCACTCTCCTGGTACTCCTCGACATCAGGATTAACGAGATATGAGGGCAGGCTCTCTTCGGTGACCACTGTTTTTCTAAGAATCTCGGCAATACCGGTTGCCCCTTCAATCACCTTATTAACCCCGGCCATGCGCAGGGTCTTCATCCCCTCTTGAATGGCGATCTTGCGTAATTGATCCTCAGGAACCTCAGCGTTAATAGCCTTGCTCACCTCATCGGTGACCTCCATGAGTTCGAAGAGCCCTACCCGTCCTTTATAGCCGCCGCCGTTACAATTGCCACAGCCCCTGGGCCCGTAAATAGTTAAATCATTTACCCCCTCTTCGGCAAAACCCATGGCGATCAAATCCTTGGAGTTATGGGTTTTATCCACCTCCTTGCATTCCGGACACAAACGGCGAGCCAGGCGCTGTGACAACACCATGGTAATGGCCGAGGCCAGCATAAAGGCAGGAATACCAATATCCACCAGACGGCCGATGGTCGCCGGGCAGTCATTGGTATGCAGGGTTGAAAATACAAGATGGCCGGTCATGGCGGCCTTAATGGCAATTTCCGCCGTCTCCATATCCCTGATTTCGCCCACCATGATAATATCAGGATCCTGACGTAAAAAGGCCTTCAAGGCGGCGGAAAAGGTCATCCCCACATCATTAATAACATTGACCTGATTGATACCCTTAAAGTTAAATTCCACCGGATCTTCAGCGGTGAGAATCTTGGTACCCTCATGATTCAATGAATTCAAGATCGAATAGAGGGTAACCGTTTTACCGCTGCCCGTGGGGCCGGTTACCAGCAGCAGCCCCTGGGGCCGGGAGATACAGCGTTGCAGGGCCTCAAAGGTAGGCTGTTCAAAACCCAGCTTGGTGAGATCAACATTAAGGGAGGCCTTATCCAGAATACGAAGAACAATGGACTCGCCAAAGAGAGTGGGCAGAGTGGAAACCCGGAAATCAACGGCCCTGGTACGGCTGA
>CAZZJP010000096.1:0-7577 GCA_964654555.1 uncultured Desulfobulbia bacterium | reverse complement strand
GGGCAATGGCCAGGATGGACAGCGCCAGAACAGCCGTCTGGCTTACCGGGGCGGACAGACCGAAGCCGGTCAGCATTTTTTCAAGGACGGCCTGCATATGGAATCCTCACTTTAATTAATCTCCTCACAACGGGTCATCTAAGCGGTCACAGGGCAGCGAATTTGCGGCAATATCGCCCTGTTCGCACGGATGTATGAGCGCCGCCTTCATTCCACTGATATCTACCAACCACTCCGGCAAAAAGCAAATGACTATTTTACCGTTAACTGCTAACTTAAACCATTATGAAAAGAATAGTAGTTATTGAGCCCTATTACGGCGGTTCACATAAGGCATTTATAGACGGCCTGATAAAGAATCTGCCAGGCAGATTTACCTTGTATACCTTACCGGCCCGCAAGTGGAAGTGGCGTATGCGTCTGGCGGCACCCTGCTTCGCGGCCCAAGTCCATAGTGGTGAACTTGAGTTATCCGCTGCCGACTATATTCTCTGCTCACCCTTTCTTGACGCGGCCGCTTTCCGGGCTCTGTTGCCGCCGGTCTTCCGTGATCTCCCCATTTATACCTATTTTCATGAGAATCAATTTGCCTATCCCGTCCAGATCAACGATAAACGTGATTTTCATTTCGCCCTGACTAATTTCACCACGGCCCTGACCTCTGACCGCCTGGCCTTTAATTCCCGCTATAATTTTTCCTCATTCATGGAGGGCTGCCACGGGCTGCTGCGCAAAATGCCTGATATGGCTCTGCCGGGCTGGGAAGAAAAGCTGCGGGCCAAGACCACAATTTTATATCCACCCCTGGATTTTCAGGAGATTGACCGGGTGGCAGCCGATTTAAACAATAATCCCGAACCGCTTATTATCTGGAATCATCGCTGGGAGCATGATAAAAATCCAGAGTTATTTTTTAAAACTCTCTTTACTTTACAGCGGCAAGGTCTGCCATTCAGACTTATTGTCGCGGGTGAATCATTTCAGAGACAACCGAAAATTTTTTCCGAGGCCCGAATCAGGCTGGCTGACCGTATAGAGCAGTTTGGTTACGTGGAATCGCGGCAGGAATATATTGCCTTACTAAGCAGTGCTGATCTAATAGTTTCCACGGCCAGACATGAATTTTACGGGATCGCGGTGCTGGAGGCGGTACGGGCCGGCTGTCGGCCTCTCCTGCCGAACCGCCTGTCCTATCCTGAATTACTACCGCCGAATTTTTTGTATGAAGAAGATAAACTGCTGCCCAGACTGCGGGAATGTCTACTCGGAGAAGCGCATGGGATTAATGGCCGTAAATTGACGGATAAATTTGGCTGGCCCGCTCTGCGGGAAGATTATTGCCGGTGGCTGAATTTATAGTTACCGCTGGATAATATTTTTTTGCAATGTTGCACTGTTAGATAATCAATGACAAAATATAGTAGTATTATTTGTAACTATTCAGCAGCACTCCATCTTCGCCCATTTAGGCCTTCTCGAATACCAAAGTATGCTTCGAATGCCTAAATGAACGAAGCTGGAGCACTGCTAAACAGTTACACTCTGGTGGTTATTGATAATTAGGGGCATTTCGCTGAATAGTTACTATTATTTCAGGATTAAAGAGAATTATACATAAAGACAATGTAACTATTCAACAGCACCCCATCTTCGCCCATTTAGGCTTTCTCGAATACCAAAGTATGCTTCGAATGCCTAAATGAACGAGGTAAGCGCAGACTCCGAGCTGAAGCACTGCTGAATGGTTACAAGACAATTAAATAAAAAGTTTTCCTGCTCCAAGGAGACGGCAAATGCGTATCGGCGAATACACCTTTCAAGACAGGGCAGAGGACTTTGACTACACTAACGTGGCCACCCATCGTCGAAAAGGCTCGTCTACAGCTCAAAGATGCTGGTTATGAGAGGAAAAAGTTGTTGCGGATCTGATATAGTGAAGTAAAAAAGGTCAGGCGGTTATTCGTTTAGAAAGTTAATAGGAAGACAAGAACCAACAAGCGGGATATTTCAGCCGTTACTGCGTCTGATCACACCGGCAGGCCTCCATATTCTTCGGCTCATAGGCATGCAGAATATCTTCCCGGCCTAATACACCGACAATAGTTGCCTTCGCACCACGGTCAGAGAGAACTACCAGGGCCTCCTGGTCATTTTTAACCATAATGGCAAGGGCTGTCGCCAGTGCGTTATCTAAATATATCATCCGACATTCTTCCGTCAGGCTCCGCACCAGAACATTCTTGCCCTCTTTTTGATAAAGAGTGGTATCCCGGGCCCTGGCAGTGTTAATCACTCCGAGACATTTCCCGGTTTTGTCCACCACCGGGAAAAATCTGGTGGGAGATTCAGCCGCTGTCCGCACAAACTCCCGCAGCGAAATATCCGGCTCAATTGTCCTCGATTGCTTAAGGTTAAATCTGTTAAGCAGATCACCGACAGTCAGCCTGCCCAGCAGCCCTGATAAAAAATCGGCGTGATGAATCGGGGTATCATAACGAGTGGCACGCTGTTTCTCATAAATACCGACCCTGGCTCGGAAAAGAAAGGCCAGGGTTGTCACCCATACCGAGGGCAACAGCAATCCATAGCCGCCGGTCATCTCACTAACCATAATTATGGTCGAAAAAGGACTGCAGGCGGCTGAGGCAAAAAAACCAGCCATACCGACAATGATATAGGCCTGGGGTGTATGCACCAGAGAGGGCATGATTCCCTGTAAAATTAGACCGACTGCCCCGCCCAGCGCCCCGCCGATAACCACCGACGGCCCGAACACCCCGCCGCTGCCTCCCGAGGCGATGCTGAAGGAGGTGGTAAACATCTTGCAAATAGCCACCGCCAGTAAAAATCCAATGGCGAGATGACCATCAAAGGCCTGCTGCAACAGCCCGTAACCTGTATAAATGGAGGCCGGTAGGAAAAAGCCGACAATGCCGGTGAGTAAACCGCCGATAGCCGGCTTAACATGGGGCGGAATGGGCAGGGCAGTAAATAGGTCTCTGACCTTATAGAACAGGCGGGAGTAAAACCCGGCGGCGATGGCTACGACAACGGCCAGGATTGTGTATGGTAACATTTCTCCCCCTGAGGTAAAGTCCATACTCGGAGTTAAAAACAGGGGGCTGAAGCCGAAAAAGAGCGCGAAAACACAATAGGCCACCACCGAAGTGATGGCAGAGGGCACAAGGAGCTCGTACTCCATATCAATATCCCGGTAAAGAATCTCCGCCGCGAAAATCGCCCCGGCGAGAGGGGCATGGAAAATTGAACCAATACCGGCACTCATGCCCGCCATCATCAGAATCCGCCGTTCGGCCTCAGTAAGTTTAAGCTTTTGGGCGATAATAGAGCCAAAACCGGCCCCAATCTGGGCGATTGGCCCTTCGCGGCCGCCGGAGCCGCCGGAACCAATAGTCAGGGCTGAGGCCACGGTCTTGATGAATGGCACCCGGCCCCGGATAATGGCATGCTTGAAATGATAACTCTCAATGGCGGCATCCGTACCATGGCCCTCGGCCTCGGGAGCGAAGGTGTAAATGAGCCAGCCAGCCGCCAGACCGCCTATGGTTGGTACTACGAGAAACATCCAGCGGGTCAGCTCCCGAAACGGCATATGAAGAAGAGAATGCTCACCGCCCGGCCCGGGTGGAAAATAACCTATGAGATATTCAAGAAAAAAGCTGTGGGACAGATCCAGCAGAGTGAAAAAAATTACTGAGCCCAGACCTGCAATAATACCGGTCGGTATGGCCAGTAAAAGAACCCGTTGAAAACGTACCCAGTTTTTGAGCCTGCTTACTATTTTGGGAAAAAGAGCCGCCATAAAATTTCACTAAAATTAAATTTACGAAACCTCTTCCAAGGCCCGACAAAAGGGACTATCCCCCTGCAGTAGTATAAAAGTACCAATAACGCAAGTCTAAAGCCGCAGGCCTCACAGGGTAAAAACAACTTACTCCTCGCAAATTATCAGCTCAGCAGACTCGCGGCTCCAAAGAGAGCGGTTCGCGGATTTTGGATCACCCGCACCGGAATATCAGCCAAAAAGTCATGTAAGGGCCCACCGCCGATAAAGGAGGGCATAAAATAGCGGCTGAGAAGAGGCATGATACGGGGCGGGATACCGCCGCCCACAAAAACACCACCGGCAGCCAGAACCTTTAAGGCCAGATTGGCGGCCTCGGCAGCCAGCAGGGAGACAAAAAGCTCCATAGTAGCGAAGCAGAGTTCTGAAGGGGGCTTCGCCAAGGCCGCTTCGGCAATGAGGGGCGCCGGATCAACGGCCTGGGATATGGCAGCATTCTCTTTTGCCGCCGGCCAGGATTGGCGCTGCCGCATAAATTCATAGAGCAGAGGAATACCACGGCCGGAACACAGCATATCATTACTGATTACGGCATAGCGCCGGCGCAGATAACAAACCAGCTCATCCTCAATGGCCGCCGCCGGGGCGAAAAGACTGTGACCGCCCTCCGAGGGATAGGGGCGGTAAGCGCCGTTCTCCCAAAGCATAAATGACTCACCGAGACCAGTGCCTGGAGCAATAACGGCTCTCGGGGCCTCAGCCTGTTCACGACCGGGGTTTAGGGTAATCAGTTCAGCCGTGGTTAAAACGGGAATGCCGTAAGCCGTGGCCTGGAGATCGTTTACCACCACAACCCTATCCAGGCTGAATTCAGCTTGCAGACGAGCGGCATCAACTGTCCAGGGCAGTTTGGTAATCTTAGCCCTGCCCCGCGCCACCGGCCCGGCAACCCCAAAGGCGGCGGCCTTAACCTTTAATCCGGCTTTAGTTAGAAATTCCCGCAGCATAAGCGAAAAATCGCCATAGTCGGCACTCTTACAGCTAACTGCGGCTAAGGGAGTACGAATGCCCTGCACCGGACTAAAGATAGACAAATTGGTCTTGGTACCGCCGATATCACCGGCCAGAAAAAGTTCTTCCGTCATATCATCTCCTCGGCCCAGACAGCCAGCTTTTCCCGAAATATCTTGGCGTTATGGCGTATATCCACAGGGAATGCCGGATGAATCAAAAAGTCATTAATTTCCTTAGTATGTTCATGCTCCAGGGCCAGACGGCGCAGATCGGCAAAGAGTTGAACCTTATCCACCCGGCCCAGGGTCTCAACGACGATAACAGGGCGCTGCCTGCCCGCCTCCCCAACTCCCACCAGGGCCGAGCGGTAAACCTTACGATGCTGATTAAAGACAGCCTCACAACAGATAGGATAATAAATCGTCCCGCCGCTGATTACCCGATGGGCCTTGCGGCCGCAAAACCACAGGCGGCCCCGCTCATCAAAATAGCCCGTATCACCCATGCGGTGCCAGAGGCCGTCCGCCGTTCTGATCTTGGCCAGGGCGGTCTCCGCTTCATTATTAAAATAACTCCTCGTTACCACCTCACCCTTGACAATTATCTCACCAACTTCGCCCGCAGGCATTAAAAGTCCGGACAAATCTGTAACCGACCCGCTCACCACCCGCATAATCCGCACCTCGGTATCCGGCAAAGGCCGTCCCACACAGGCCCCCCGCCCCTGCTTAGTAAGAGGCCAGGTCTCACTCACCACCTCCCGGCCGGAGATAGAGATTATGGGCAGGGCCTCGGTAGCCCCGTAAGGAATATGAATATCCCCGTCGGCGGGCAGGGCGGCCAGCATACGCTCAATCAGCTCACCGGATACCGGTGCCCCGGCCATGAGAATTTTCTTCAGACTCGGCAGTTGAATGTTATTCTCCGCGCAAAAATTGGCAATTACCCGCCAGATGGCGGGGGAGCCAAAGGAATAGGTAACCTTATGCGCCAGAATAGTCTTGATAAATTTATCAGGCCGTACCTTAGCGGGCCGTGAGGGATCTAATTCAGGAATCACGGCACAGGCCCCCAGGGCGATTGAAAAGAGGGCAAAGAGCGGAAAGGCGGGCTGGTCAATATCAGCAGGCGTAATACCGTAATATTTTTTTATCCGGGCCAGTTGGGCCTTAAATATCCGGTGTTCGTAGACTACCCCCTTGGGCGGCCCGGTACTGCCGGTGGTGAAGATAATGGCCGCCTGGTCATCGGCCTCAGTAGGCACAACGGTATAATCATACCGGGCTTGATCCGGGCTGGGCAGCTGCCGCCCCAAAAGCCCCAGCCCCCGGCCCACGCAGATATTACAACGCACCCGGCCAAAGGGGCCGGGAAAGAGACGCTTAAATATATGGGCCTTGGGAATACCGATAAAAACCTCCGGAGCCACCGAGCCAATACAGCGCAGCAGGTTTTTATAACCCATGCCGGGATCAATTAAAATAACCACCGCCCCGAGAGCGAAGAGGGCAAAGGTCAGGCAGATAAAGGCCATGGATGGCCGCACCATGAGTATAACCCTGTCACCGCGTTTTACCCCCTGCCGCTTTAAAAATTCGAGATAGAAACCGGTATTATTATCAAGCTCAGCAAAGGTCCAACGGCGGCCGTCCCTGGGGCCGGGAGCAATAAGAGCGGTATCTGCCGGCCGGGCGGCAGCCGCCTGGCGCAGGGCCTGGGCTATGTTACAGTTTGCTTGAGGCATTCGTTCAATTCCTCATTTCGGTATGGCTGTCAGCTTATTGCTGATGAACTTACACTATCGGGCAGCATCAACTTTGGTGCCCTTGGTGAACTATTACAAACCCTCAGTCATTTATTTAAAGTTCAAGGGTATCATAAAATTTGTGAAAGATAGGGGCAATTTCATCAAAAGCATCCTCAAGAAGATAATGCCCGGCGGCGGGGAAATAATGACATTCCGCGGCCGGGAAACGCCGCTGCCACTCCGTGTAAAAATGATCGTTAAAGCAAAAATCACGACCGCCCCAGATAATCTGGGTGGGAATATGTTTAAGGCGGGATAGATTTTTTTCCACCCCCAGCAGAACGGGCCATGACGGATGCCTTGGATTCATGGGGATATCCCGCACAAAGCCGTTTACCGCCACCCGATTATGCCAGGAATCATAGGGAGTTAGATAGCCGGCCTTAACCTCGGGCGAAAGTGGCCGGCAGACCGCCATATAGAGGGCGGCCCGACTGAAGACATTAAATCCCCGCAAGAGAATCGGCCCCAGCCCCGGCAGACGGCAGAGACTGATCCGCCTGGGGATATGGGTAGAGGTAAAGGCCCCGGTATTCAAGATGGTGAGCGAGCTGATCTTCTCCGGGCAGCGGCCGGCAAAACCCATGCCTATGGCCCCGCCCCAGTCGTGCATCACGAGAGAAATATTATCAAGCCCCAGACCTTCGACAAAGGCGGTGAGATTGGCAATATGATTTTCCAGGGTATAGGCGTAGTCCTGGGGTTTGGCGGAGAGACCGCAGCCGAGATGATCGAGGGCGATGGCCCGCATACGGCCGCGCAGGGAGATAATCAAATTACGGTAGAAGAACGACCAGGTGGGATTGCCATGTACCATGAGTACCGTGTGCCCCCGGCCCTCATCCACATAAGACAATTCATGTCCGGCAATGGAAATCCGGCAGGGTTGAAAGGGATATGGATATTGGCGCATTTACCACTCTACCCCCAGCATCAGGCAATTTATTCCCG
>CAZZJP010000095.1:0-7665 GCA_964654555.1 uncultured Desulfobulbia bacterium | reverse complement strand
GGGTAAGTAAATTAATATTATGTTCGGTGATCCCAAGAGCCATATATTTACCGGCAACATTGGCAATGGCGATATATTTTTTGGGGGCTACCATCCTGGTTTCAATGATCTTGATCCGAGTGCCGCCGCCCTTAACTCCCTGGGCCAGGCCGCTTTTTTTAAGGATATATATAAGCAGAAGCAAAAGGCCCACCACAAGAGCCAAAGCACCGGCCATGCGGGCCACCGCGGCCATCATATTCATGGTTTCAGAGGCCGCGGCCGCCGGTTTAGACGAAGCGGCGGCCGCCTGACCGGCCATGGTAAGGAATCCGGCCTGGTATGCGAAAATCGATTTGATAGACATCAGCCCATATTCTTAATACGTTCGGCCTGGCTGATGATCTCGGTGATCCGTACCCCGAAGCGGTCATTAACCACGATGACCTCACCTTTGCCGAGGAGTTTATTATTAACGAAAATTTCCACCGGTTCACCGGCCCCCTTGTTTAACTCAACCACCGAGCCCTGGGAGAGCTGCAGCATATCGTTAATAATCATGGAGGTATTCCCCAGCTCCACGGTAACCTTCAGGGGAATATCAAGCAGAAAATCAAGGTTATTAGCCTCTTCATCGCCCACCGCCGCCCCATTACCGAGTTCATCGAAAGAGGCAGGGGCGCCGTCATCTTTATTTTGGTCATCTAAGGCGGCAGCCCAGTCGTCAGCGCTGGTATCCGGCTCGGCGGCCGGGGCCGCAGCCGTCTCTTCTGTGGTTTCAGTTGTGTTTTCTTCTGTCATGTTTCTCTCCTTGATAACTTCCGCTGTACGTACATCAGAACAATAATCACCACGCCGTAACTTATTGAGCAGTGTTCTTTTTAATCCCTTTCCTGATCATAGACCTTACGTTTAATAAGAAAAGCCTTGTTGCCGCGATGAACCCCAGGCGTGCCCATATATTTTCTTACCCCGGACACAAAGGCCGGCAGAAGATCATCACGGCGGCGGTTCAACTGAATAATATCACCCTTGACCAGCTCAATGATATCACCGGCCGGAATCATCACCGAGCCCAGCTCGGCCTGAAAGGTAACCGGGATATTTTTTATATTTTCCTGCAGGGTATTGGCCAGCAGCAGATCCTCCTCGCTCTTCTCACGCTGAAAGGAGGTCATGAGCTTAGATTTAACCGATTCTAAATTAGACAGTGGAATACAGGAGGTGATACTGCCCACGGCCCGGTCCATATCAACATCGTAACGATTGATAATGACGATATCCTCCGGTTCACATATCTTGGCGAATTGGGGGTTAATCTCGTTCCGTACATACTGAATCTTGACTGGATGCAGCGAGTACCAGGCCTTCTCCAGATCGTTCAAGAGAATATTGATGACCCGGTGAATCAGGCGCTGTTCAATGGCCGTGAAATCCCGGCCCTCAATGCGGATATTCCGCGCCCCGGTACCGCCGAGAAAGGACTCCACCAGGGCGAAAACCAGCTTGGGCTCCAGAACGAGAAGGGCCATCCCCCGAAAGGGCTCCATCTTGAAGATCTGCAAACTGCTTGGCACGGGCAGGGTACGCACAAAGGCCCCGAAGCGCTCCAGTTCCATGGGCACCGCCGTTACATCAAGCACCTTACGCAGGGTATTGGCAAGAGAGGAACGCATTGCCCTTAAAAAGGAGTCATTAATGACCTCCATGGCGGGCATCTTGAGCTGTACAATACCCTGCTGCCTGGTAAAATCATAGGCCGCGTACCCATGCTCCTCTTCGGGAGCCGCGGTTTCTTCCAGCTCTTCAATATCACCCCCGGAAATGCCTTTCAGCAGAGCATCTACTTCATCCTGACTTAATATCTGTTCCATGCCTTAATTCCCGGCCGTCGGTTTAGTGCTTCGCATATTTATTATTCCTGTCGTACCTGCCAAGTGCCAGTTCCTATTGAATAACAAAATTAGTGAAATATATATTCTTAATTTTGTTAGGGCGCAGAATCATATTAAAACGGGCCAATAACTCGTCCCGTATCCGAATTTTCCCCTCAGGAGTCATGACCTCATCAAAGGTGAGACTGGTCAGGAACATAATGACCATATCCCTGATCTTAGGGGTGTAGGGCTTGAGTTTATCCGCTGTGGTATTGTCTCCCAGCTCCAGGGTTATCCCCAGCTTGAGGTAGCGCTTGCCGCTGGGGTCAGACAGGTTGACAACAAAGGGATCAAGAGGCACCATTACGCCAATTTTATTTTCATTCTCCTGCTTTAATTTTACCACGCTCACCGCCGGGGCCGGCTTCATGAATTTGGTATAGGCAAAAAAACCGCCGCCGCCAAGAAGCAGGACAAGCACGCCGATAATGCCAAAGAGTAAAGCTTTACTCTTTTTCTTGGGAGCATTACCGTTTTCAGCCTCTTTCTCGAGATCATCTGCCATGAGCTATCTCCTTAAATATTTTTAGTACGTTATGGATACTGAGCAAAGACCGTGCCAGATATTTCCACCAACAGCCCCAAGTGAGCGCGGGACAAGAAGCTATAGCACAGCGCCGAGCCGGCAACAACTACCATTCCACCCCACGCCCCGGCGACAGCCAGAGCTCTTTGACAAAAAAGTAGGACTAATATCTATAATATACTGAAAGCACACGAGAATAAAATACAAATAAGAAAATAAAAAACATACCGCTTTTACTTTGCCTGGCGGGGGATTTTTTGCATATTTTTGACACAGCGCCAAAAATATCGCCTTTATTTACATTTAAAAAGCAAATCCCATAAAAAAACGCTCGAAAAAGTAGCAAAAAAACGCCGTATATTTTAATGTAAGACGCTGGTATAAAACTAAAGGCATAAAATCTGGCATGCCGGCGACGGCATCTATAAATAAAAGGAAGAGCTCGTAAGCGAACGTCGTGAGACTGCGATCTAAAGCACTGATGAACTCTTACACTATCGGGCAGCACCAACTTTGGTGCCCTGCCCTTGGTGGACTATTACGATAAAAGCATGGAGCATCACGCTTCGACAATGATGAAAATAAGCCGGGTTCAACCGGATAAGGGAGTGTCTTAATGTATGATTTAAAGGGGAAGGTGGCCCTGGTTACCGGCGGTTCACGAGGAATCGGCAAGGCAATCGCACTGAAATTCGCGGAAAACGGGGTAAATCTAATAGTAAACTACATCCGCCACCGGCAGGAAGCAGAAGAGACCGCCAAATTGGTTGAGTGCTTCGGGGTAAAATGCATAATTGTCAAGGCCAATGTCGCCGATGACAAGCATGTTAAGGCCATGTTCGAACGTATCAGGGAGGAATATGGCCGCTGCGATTTTTTAATAAGCAACGCCGCCTCCGGAGTTTTGAAGCCGGTCATGGAACTCGACAGCCGACACTGGAACTGGGCCATGGATATTAACGCCAGGGCGCTTCTGGTTCTGGCCCAGCAGGCGGTTCCCCTCATGGACGGCCAGGGCCGGATTATCGCGATCTCCAGTCTCGGCTCGGTAAGAGCGGTGGAAAACTATACGGCAGTGGGGGCCTCCAAGGCGGCCCTGGAATCCCTCGTCCGCCATCTCGCCGTAGAACTCGGCCCTCTGGGAATCACAGTCAACACTGTAAGCGCCGGAGCCGTGGATACCGAGGCCCTGAAAAAGTTCCCCAACCGCAAGATAATTTTGGATACCGCCCTGGCCCGCACCCCCCTGGGCCGCCTGACATCTCCAGAGGACGTGGCCAATGTCAGCCTCTTTTTATGCAGTAAACCCGCCGAGATGATCCATGGTCAGACCATTGTCGTGGACGGCGGTTACTCAATCCGAGCCTGATAATGAGCGCCGCGCCACCACCTGAAGCAGGGATATTCCGCACCCAAGGATCGTTAATTCTGGCTTCCGGCTCTCCCCGGAGGCGGGAGATGCTTGCCGCCCTGGGACTGGATTTTGAGATAATGACAACAGAAATTGATGAAACAGAAAAAGTCGATGAAGAAGCGGAGCATCTCGTCAAACGCCTCGCGGCCGCCAAGGCCAGCGCGGCTCAGGTCACGAAAGATGACAGCTGGGTTCTATCCGCCGATACCGCGGTAGTGATTAACAGCACCATCCTTGGTAAACCCGGTAACAACGAAGAGGCCGCGATAATGTTGACCCGGCTGGCCGGTCATCGCCACGAGGTATGGACTAGTTTTTGCCTGCTTAACCATCAACGTAATATTTTTATCTGCCACGCCATTCGTACGGAGGTGAGGTTTGCCAACTGGCCGCCGGAGATATGCCGGGCCTACGCCGCCACCAATGAGCCCCTCGATAAGGCCGGAGCCTATGGCATTCAGGGGATTGGCGGCTTCATGATCCAGGAAATATCCGGTTCATATTCCAATGTGGTGGGGCTGCCCCTGGCCGAGGTACTAACGGAAATGCTCCGTTTGGAAATAATAAAGGTGGTTCAAGCTTAAACGTCTCTGGTTTTTTGCCGCAAGCGGCGGTGATATTCCACACTGCGCCGCCCCTCTCGCAGCATTATCCAGCACAGAGAAAGATGAATGGCCAGCACCAGCATAAGCCGCAGCCCTATGGGCCTGACCCCCAGAATCCGCCAGCTAACAAAACCGGCATTGGCGATTATATTCAGGGCGGCGGCAATTCTGAGCGGCAGAACCCATCGCAGACATATGACGCTTCTTGATTCTAAGTTATCTTGTCTGAAAAGATGGTTACAGCAAATCACGATTTAGGCCTCCAGTCAAAAGTTACGATGATTCTATAAAAAGAGTAGCCGCGTGACTTAACAGTTGTCAAGTATATGCCCTGATTTTTATTAGCTCCCCGCTGTTACAAGCGGCTAATCTGAATGTATGATTTCTACCCATATCTGAGCGATCTGGGAATATAGGGGCACTCCGGGGGCTAAGAGAGCGCCGCAAGGCCGGAGAAATTAAGTCAATGAAGGTTTGACGGATGGATGAACATAAAATAAGCCGGGGCGGAGTACCCATGGTCAAAATTAACGGCCGAAAAATTCGTGAATTGCGTGAGGCGCAAGATCTAACCCAACTCTACATGGCGACAACGGTTGAAGTGACAACGGATACCATTTCCCGTTGGGAAAACCGCCGTTACCCATCCATAAAGAAAGCCAACGCCCTCAAGCTGGCCGAGGCCCTGCAAGTTAAACTGAGCGAAATTCTCGATGAGGAGGAGAAAACAAGCCAGCCGCAGGTAAAACATGATATGGCCGAAAATGCTCCACCCCCGGCCGCCCCAGATATTATCCCGCCCAAAACAGCACCCGGCTCTAAAAAAAAATCCCTGCCGCTCATCACGGCTGCAGGCATTGGGATAATTATCGCGGCCCTCTGGTGGTGGCAGAGTTCCTATCTTAATCCCCGCATCTCAGCCCAACGTATATTACCCGCCCACAGCGTACCCGGACGTTCATTCCCCGTCCTGCTGCGTATCAGAAATACCGGCCGCAAACCTCTATCTTTTATCATCAGAGAATATATTCCTGCCGGCGCCAAAGTCATATTACCCCATTCCGCCGCCGCGGTAACGGTGGACAGCAAAACCGGCAGCCTGAAATGTCTGGGCCGCATAAAACATGGCGAGCTGACCCTGGGCTATGTCCTCAAGACCAACCGCGGCACAACGGCTACCCTGAAACTGCGGGGCACCATTACCTCCCGTCGTTTTGGCGGCCGGCCGCAAGCGATAACCGGTAATAATGAAATCAAGATGCTCCCCTTCCACTGGGCCGACAAGAATATGGACAACCGCATTGACGATCAAGAGATTCTAACAGTATATGACGATTATTCCGAGGTCAAGGGCCTGAAAATCGACATGGATCTTATTGAAGACATCTGGTTCGGCAGCAGCTACAGCTGGAATGCCAAGACCGGCAAATTTATAATTAAGCCATAGCCGCAAACCTCAAACAATCTCAGAATTATGGACTTCCATCATTTAAAAATTTTTGCCGCGGTTTACCAGCACAAGAGCTTTACCAAGGCCTCGGAAAAGTTAAATATCAGCCAGCCCACCATCAGCGAGCATATTAAAAACTTAGAGACGGAATTCTCCTGCCGTTTATTTGACCGCCTGGGCCGCCGCATAGCCCCAACCCCCAAGGCCGACAAACTATACCCCGATGTAATACGGCTGTTGGATAGTGTGGAAAAGCTCAGTGAGGACTTTCTCTTTGAGGAAGGCCGGGTGCGGGGGAATCTGATTATAGGGGCCAGCACCATTCCCGGCACCTATATCCTCCCCGCCCTGGCCGCTCGTTTCAGGACTACTCACCCGGGTACCGCCTTTGAGATAATAATCAATGACACCTCAAAAATAGCTGATATGGTTGTCAATCACGAAATTTTTATAGGGGTGGTGGGGGCCAGAAACAACAACCCACTGCTGGAACACTGCCCCTTTAACAAGGATGACCTGGTCTTTGTTGGGAGGGCGGATCATCAACGGCCAAGCGGGACGCCGTTGGGCGATAATCCCGTTATCCTACGGGAGGAAGGCTCCGGTACCAGAGTCAATATGCTGCGCTTACTGGCTCTGGCCGGTATTGAGATTAAAAAGGAACGAATCGCCGCCATCCTCGGCTCATCAGCCTCTGTAAAAGAGGCGATTAGGGCCGGGCTGGGGATTTCATGCCTGTCACGGCTGGCGGTACAGGATGAACTGGCAAGGGGCGAGTTCATAGAAATTCCCCTGCCCAGCCAGAATATGCGGCGTGATTTCTATCTGATACGCTACACAAAGCGCACTATGCCCAATCATTATCAGGTATTCTGGGATTATCTCCGGCAAACTTCAGTTCCTGAGAGGTGATGAGCGGCGAGAAAGGCGAGGATATCATCTTTATGGCGTTTAAAGGCCAGCGCGCTTAATTTTTTAAGTTCTCCTTCAACCTCGGTTAGGGGAGCCAGGGGCGGCATAAGCGGAAGATAATAATCAATCGCGGGCGGCGGCGAGATACGCAGTTTGTCATCCATCTTATCAACCATGGCGGGCGCCATACCGCCTTCGAGAGGGTTGTCAACGGCATCCAGTGACCTCAAGAATCCCATAATGGCGCTTAAATCGTTTTTCTGGTAGAATATTTTAATTTCCTCGCTGATCATCTTTTGTTCATCATTTAATTCTGCGAACCGGGCTCGATATTGCTCCACATGGATAGTCAGACGTTCATAACAGTCAAGCACGGCATTTTTATAGCGCCCTTTTTTGGTCAAGCCCCGCAGCCTTATCCCTTCAAAAACCCGCTGACGGATAGTAGCCGACTCAGTAAGATAGGGGTCATAAAACATCTGCTTATTTAAGCCGCTTATTGTTAGAAAACGTTCAATTAAATCCTCATCTTTTAATAAGATATAAATACGGATGAGTTCAAAGCTGATGCGCTTTTCCAGGATACAGCTGTATCTGCTAATCCCCTCCTGCAAGGCGAGTTTGTCATCTTCAATCAATTTACGAAAGCCAAAATAGCGGCTGGCGACATCCTTTTTTACCTCATAGGTAATAGATTCTCCGATATCTGTCTGCATGGCGCACCTCGAAGTAGTCTAATTAATTTTCGCTCAAAAAATCCAATAGGGTATTGTTCTTTCTATGTACCTAACGAAGCGGCATTAAACAGCCGCCTCAACCGAAATAAGTTGACCAGTTATTTT
>CAZZJP010000094.1:0-7691 GCA_964654555.1 uncultured Desulfobulbia bacterium | reverse complement strand
GGACAGACTATGTAAAGGCTCTGGAAGGTATCAGTGAAATGACTGATGAGCACAATAAGATCATCAGCATTCTACAGGAATACTACAAGAAGAATGGTATCGCTCCCATGGTTCGTATCCTGTCCAAGACCACCGGTTTCCCCCTGAAGAGGATTTATGAGTTGTTCCCCTCAGGGCCAGGTAAAGGAGCCTGTAAAATGGCTGGTCTGCCTAAACCTACTGGTTGCGTTTAATCGTTTTTGGTTAATGAGTGCGAAAAAGGCACCTTTTTTTTAAAGGTGCCTTTTTTTTTGCCCGGTCAAGTAGAAGTATATTCAGTTAAGGAGTTGTGACGAAATAAACTTTACAATATTGCGTAGGATTTTTTGTCATAATCAAGGCGTACAAACGGGCGCATAGTTGAACTATGTAACCGTTTGTGCAACGCGGAGAATGGCAAAAAAGACAAGCAGGATGTAAAGGTTATTGAGGAACAAGTTCTAAGTGGGCAGGTTGTCTTGAACCGTGAGTTGTTCCGCTGTACTCAACATCTCTTCATGGACAGCGCCTGTCATCTCCTTATAGTGTGCCGCTGAGAGCTGTGCCCCTCGTATTCCGCCCCGCAGATTTATCTCAATCAAATAATTATTCTTACCGCTGACCATCAAATCAAGATGAGCGTAAGGGAATTTCCCTCTAACCATCACCTGATGGCATATTTTCTGTTGCTCGGCGCTTAACTCACAGGGCGAGCTTGTGGCGCCGCAATGTAGATTATGACGGAAATTAGCCTCGTTATGGCGTTCATAGGCCTCTAAATAATCGCCGATGATAATAACCCTTATATCTCTCGCCCCTTTATAAAAGGGCTGGAGAACAAAAGGAAATGGCAGACTGCCGAGAGTGGCCAGGCTGTAAACCTCTTCAATGGACTGCCAGAGCTGCACACCAAGACCGGCATTTTTACCGTCCTGCTTAGTCACCACTGCCCTGTCCGGGAATAAATCCAGGGCCTCAAGGAGCTGATGAATGTCATAAACTGCCGTGGTCAGCGGCGGCATCCAGGGGCCAAAGGCTCTGACCTGCATTGTCTTACGGCGGCTGATGGCCTGGGACAGAGCCGAAGGGATCAACCTGACTCTCCGTTCCAATAGATCAAGGAGTATGCCGTCCTCACCCGGCCGTATACTAACGCGGCCAACGACGGTATCCACGGCACCCAGCTCATTAAACCTTCGGCGCAGGGTCTGGTTATCCCTGATAATCAAAGGTTTCCGGGCCATAATCAGAAAAGCATTGCCAGAAAACGTTGATGGGAATACGATAAATCGGCATTACATTCGGCGCAGTAAAATTTGATATCGCCCAGTATCTGCGATTCATCACCATCCTGGCTGAAACTGCAGTCATCATTCTGGACATAACGGGTGGTAATTATCACTCCGTCCGCCACCTCAAAAAAATCAGTATCATTGCCGCACTCGGGGCAGACAATCCGCATTGTGGAATTCTTATTCATTTCATACCTTTCTAATAGTGCATAACAAACTTTCTCTCGCCCTCAACCAGGGCGGTGGAGTAGTGGGAGATTACCCCGCTTACGGCCGCCATGGGCGGCCCCTTGTGGAGCCAGTTAAGAAGACGCCTTACTTCGGTCTCTTCCCCCTGAATTTCGGTTTCTACCTTACCGTCGTCACGATTACGTACCCAGCCGCAGAGACCGAGCTGTCTGGCTTCATCCACGGTTGAAGCCCGGAAATAAACGCCCTGTACCTGGCCGCTGATAACAGCATGTATCCTGATTAAACCCATAATCGCTGGTATCCAAAGTTAAAAAAGTTATAATAGTTCAGCTGCACCCAATCCGGAGTCTGCGCTTTCCTGAACAGTTACAATTCTGGGGTTATTGTTATTTCTATGCATCACGCTGAATAATTACAAAAAGTTCTGCCCGAAGATTTTTTTAATCATCATCGGGAAATTGCAGATTACCCTTTAGCAAGGCGGTAAATTCGTCTTCGCTGAGAATTTTCAAGCCCAGGTCGCGAGCCTTTTTTTCTTTACTGCCCGCCTTGGCACCGCAGACCACAATGGCCTTCCTGCTTACCGTTGAAACTACCTTTCCCCCTAATTCCTTGACCCTGGCCTTGGCCTCGCCGCGGGACATCGTAAGGCTGCCGGTGAAGACAAAAGATTTATTAGACAGGGGCAGGTCGGAAGCCGATTCTTCGTTAGTTAATTTAAGGCCAAGGGCTGATAATTGCTCCAGCATTTCATTTACAGCCTGGTTGGCAAAGTAGACCCGCAGACTATCGGCCGCTTGAGCACCTATTCCGTCCACAGCGAGGAGCTCTTCACGAGAGGCTCGGTGCAGGGCCTCCAAATCGCTGAAACTCCGGGCCAGTAGCTGGGCGTTAACCTCCCCCACATAGCGAATACCGAGGGCGGCCAGGAAACGGGAGAGAGGCACCTTTTTACTGGCAAGGATGGCCCGCGCCACATTAGCCGCCGATTTCTCGCCCCAGCCCTCTAAGGGGGCCAGTTTCTCGGCAGTTAATTTATATATATCCGGAATACTGTTAACCAGCCCTTCATTGTAAAGCTGCTCCATTGCCCGGCGGCCAAGACCTGGAATATCCAGCCCGGCCTTGCTGGTATAATGAATCAAAGCTCTAATTAGCTGGGCGGGGCAGAGGGGGTTCGGACAGCGGCTTATAACTTCACTCTGAGGGCGCTGCAGGGGCTCAGCGCAGCGCGGACAATTATCGGGCATCTTTATCAGACGTTCCGTACCCTGGCGTCGTTCAACAATGGGTTTGACAATTTCGGGGATAACATCTCCAGCCCTCTGTACCAGCACCACGTCTCCAAGGCGCAGATCTTTGCGTTTGATCTCATCCTCGTTGTGGAGGGTAGCCCGGCGCACGGTGGCCCCGCCCACATCCACCGGTTCCAGAACGGCCACCGGGGTAACGGCTCCGGTGCGGCCCACCCCAAACTCAATATCCACCAATCTTGTGGTAGCCTGAATGGCCGCGAATTTCCAGGCCATAGCCCAGCGTGGGCTGCGGGCCTTGCTGCCCAGCCGGTTTTGCAGATCAAAATCATTCACCTTGACCACCATGCCGTCAATCTCATAGGGCAATCGCGGCCGCTGTTCCTGAAGATAGCTGAAATGAGAGTTTACTTCGTCAATACCCCGGCATAATCCGACATGAGGATTGCGCTTAAAGCCTAGTTCCTGCAGCCATTCAAGGGACTCAAGATGGGTCTGACACGGGCTTGCCGCGGGATCGCCCAGGGCATAACAGAAAAAATCCAGTGGCCGGGCGGCGCAAATTTGAGGATTCAACTGGCGCAGAGAACCAGCCGCGGCATTGCGTGGATTAGCAAAAGGCGGCTCGCCGCCGCGCAGACGTTCATCGTTTAGAGCCTTAAAACCCTCGCGGGTCATAAAGACCTCTCCCCGCACCTCAAGAATATCCGGCACCTTGCCTGTAAGCCGCAGAGGGATGGCGGCAATGGTCTTTATATTGGCCGTTATATCCTCACCGGTTCGGCCGTCACCACGGGTTGCCCCCACCTTTAAGAGACCATTTTCATAAACCAATTCCACTGCCAGACCGTCCAGCTTGGGCTCAGCGGCATAGATCAGCGGGGTATCGAGGTGCAGAAAACGCTGTAGGCGTATCTCAAAATCAACCATCTCCTCCCGGCTGAAGGCGTTCTCGAGGCTCAACATCGGAGAACGGTGGCTAATGGGGCTAAACTTGGCCAGCGGCACCCCGCCTACCCGCTGACTGGGTGAATCTTCGCTTATCAGGTCGGGGAAACTGGTCTCAATACCCAGTAATTCCCGAAACAGCGTGTCATATTCGCCGTCGGAGATAGTGGGATCATCAAGGATATAATAACGCCGGGCATGATAAGCCAGCTCTTCACGCAGTGCGGTAAGACGCCGCTCTGCCTCGGCTTTGGTCATCATCAAGCTGGATCTGGTAATAATTTACCGCCTTTGGCGATATTCTCGTGTTTAACTTCATCAATGAAGACCAAAATAGAATCTTTGGGCTTATTGGCCGCCCGGGCGATAACCTCGGTTACCCCGGCACATATCTCCTCCTTCTGGTGCCGCTGTAATTCACCCGCTACCCTGATATTGACGTATGGCATTTTTTTCTCCTTAATTTGCAAAAGGTGCGGCAACGGGCGTATGGCAATACGCCCCTACATAACGGCCGATGACTGTCTATCGTCTTATTTATCTTCAGCCGCCGCCTGCTTGGCAATGGTGCTGCCCGCAAGATAGGCCCCGTCGAGCGCCGCGTTTTTAAGATCAGCACCCTTCAGGTTGGCTCCGGCCAGATTGGCGTTATAGAGGTCAGCCCCCTTTAAATAGGCGTCGGTGAGGTTGGCGTTTCTGAAATTGGCGCCCTTGAGATCGGCGTATTTAAAATTAGCATCCTGAAGATTAGCACCCTCAAAATTGCATCTTTCGAGAAAGCTCTCCTTGAAATTTACGTCGGATAAATCCATGCCAGAAAAATCACATTCCACGCATATCCGCCGGTCAAGGGCCTGCTCCAGCATCTTCTTCCTGTCCACCGGCACGGGGGCGGCCTTGACGGCCTCAGTCTCGGTCACTGCCGCCTGCTTCTTGACTACGGCCTTATGCGCTTCTGGTTTTTCAGCGACTTTTTTAACAGTCTGCGCTGCTGCTGCCGCCGGTTTAGCGGGTTTTGTCCCTTGAGCTAATCTGGCTTTACTTAGATAGGCCCCGTCAAAAATGGCGCCCTGGACATTGGCGCCCCGCATATCTGCCTTATAGAGATCCGCCGCCTCAAAAATAGTCCTGGAAAGATTGGCGCCCCGCAAGTCAACCCCGGACAAATCCGCCAGCCGCAAAGAGGTGTTATGGAGATCAGCCCCCCGCAGATTGGCTCCGGTCAGTTTGGCCCGGTTGAAATCCTTGTCGGATAGAGGCGCCTGGCTTAAATCGCAGCCGGGACAGGCATTGAGCCGCAAAAATTTATTGAGATCCGCCTTATTGAAAGCCAGGGCCTCGGTACTGGTAATCAGGATAACAATACTGAGCAGATAGATGATTTTTTTCATTTTTTTATATTACAAAACTTGTTTTTCATTTTAAAATTAAAAGTAACTATTCAGCGAAATGCCCCTAATTATCAATAACCACCAGAGTGTAACTGTTTAGCAGTGCTCCAGCTTCGTTCATTTAGGCATTCGAAGCATACTTTGGTATTCGAGAAGGCCTAAATGGGCGAAGATGGAGTGCTGCTGAATAGTTACAATTAAAAAAGCCCCGCGAGGAGGCTTGACAAGAGCTGTAAATCAGACCCCCAGATCAATAACGGTAATACTCCGGCTTATAAGGGCCATCCACTTTCACTCTGATATAATCAGCCTGCTCTTTACTCAGAGTAGAAAGATGAACGCCAATTCTCTCAAGATGGAGACGGGCCACCTTTTCATCTAACTTCTTGGGCAGGAAGTAGACCTTATTCTCATAATTTTCAGAATTCTCCCACAATTCAATCTGGGCCATTACCTGGTTGGTGAAGGAGTTGCTCATTACAAAGCTGGGATGACCGGTGGCACAGCCGAGATTAACCAGGCGCCCTTCGGCGAGAATAATGATCTTCTTGCCGTCCGGGAAGATGACATGATCTACCTGGGGCTTAATATTTTCCCATTTGAGATTCCGAATCGAGGCAATATCTATCTCGCTGTCAAAATGGCCGATATTGCAGACAATGCTTTCATCTTTCATCACCTTCATATGGGGTCTGGTGATAATCTGAATATTACCGGTGCAGGTGACGAAAATATCTCCCAGAGGGGCGGCTTCTTCCATGGTTACTACCCGAAACCCCTCCATGGCGGCCTGTAAGGCGCAGATGGGGTCAATCTCGGTTACCAGCACCGAGGCTCCCATGCCGCGAAAGGCCTGGGCGCAGCCCTTGCCCACATCACCATAGCCGCAGACCACGGCGATCTTGCCGGCCACCATGACATCGGTGGCCCTCTTTATGCCGTCTAACAGGGATTCCCGGCAGCCATAAAGATTATCAAATTTGGATTTGGTAACCGAGTCATTGACATTAAAGGCCGAAGCCTTCAAGAGACCATCCTGCTCCATCTCGTTCAGACGATGAACGCCGGTGGTGGTTTCTTCACTGATTCCCCGTACATCCTTCATCAATTCGGGATACTCTTCATGCATGACCCTGGTGAGATCACCACCATCATCGAGGATCATATTTGGACGCCAGCCATCCGGGCCCTCAATGGTCTGCCGGATACACCAGAGAGATTCCTCTTCCGTCTCGCCCTTCCAGGCAAAAGTTGGAATTCCGGCCGCTACCATGGCCGCGGCGGCATGATCCTGGGTGGAAAAAATATTACACGACGACCAGCGCAGCTCAGCCCCCAGGGCGGTCAGAGTCTCCATGAGCATAGCGGTCTGAATGGTCATGTGCAGGCAGCCGGCAATCCGCGCCCCCTTTAAGGGCTTTGAACTGCCATATTCTTCCTGCAGGCTCATCAGTCCCGGCATTTCACTCTTGGCAATGGCAAGCTCCTGCTGACCCCATTCTGCCAAACCCAAATCAGCTATTTTATAATTGCCCTCTTTTAATTGCTCTGTCATTTCCGCCCCTTATTATTTTATAGTGTTGATAAATTTAATCTGTCTCCAGGGTAACATCACCAGGCTTAATCCTTTACAAACCGGCATCCGATTTTAAGGCTGCCGCCTTATCGGTATTCTCCCAGGTGAATTCGGCCCGTTCACGGCCAAAGTGGCCATAGGCGGCGGTTTTTTTATAGATGGGACGCAGAAGATCAAGATGCTGGATAATCGCCTTGGGCCGCAGATCAAAATGGTGCAGGATTAATTTTTTAATCTCACCATCGGCAATCCTGCCAGTGCCAAAGCTGTTAACATTAATAGAAACCGGCTGCGATATACCAATGGCGTAGGCAATTTGTATCTCAAGCTCATCGGCAATACCAGCGGCCACCAGATTTTTGGCCACGTAGCGCCCCATATAGGCGGAGGAGCGGTCAACCTTGGAGGGATCCTTGCCGGAGAAGGCTCCGCCTCCATGAGAGCCCATGCCGCCGTAAGTGTCAACTATAATCTTACGGCCGGTGAGGCCGCAATCACCAACCGGGCCGCCAATCACAAAACGACCGGTGGGATTAATCATATACTTGGTGTTTTTGTCTACAAAGTCGGCCGGTAGAATGGGTTTGATGATTTCCTCCATAACCCCGGCCTTTAAATCTTCATAGTCAACATCAGGAGAATGCTGGGTGGAGATAACCACCGCGTCAATTCGCTTGGGACGTTTATTCTCATATTCAATTGTTACCTGACTCTTGGCATCCGGCCGCAGCCAGGCCAGTCTGCCGGCCTTTCTGACCTCGGACTGCCGCTTCATGAGCCGATGGGCCAGGGTAATGGGCATGGGCATCAAGACCTCGGTTTCATTGGTGGCATAACCAAACATCAGTCCCTGGTCGCCAGCGCCCTGATCAAGGTCAATACCGCTGCCCTCATTAACCCCTTGGGCGATATCCGCTGACTGTTTGTCAATACTGGTAAGAATGGCGCAGGATTGCGAATCAAATCCCATGTCCGATGAATTATAGCCAATCTCCCGAATGGTATCCCTGACAATCTGCGG
>CAZZJP010000093.1:0-7761 GCA_964654555.1 uncultured Desulfobulbia bacterium | reverse complement strand
ACGGCACCAGCGGCGGTGAGGGTGAGAATGCCGATATCGGCAGCTGGCAGTAAATGTACAACCAATTTAAAAAATTAAACTTCTGGCTTATTATCGGTACAGACTGCCTGCTGTTAATCTGTGCCCATATTCTGGCCTATTGGATACGTTTTGCTCAGCTTAGCGCTTCAGAATGGCACCATATAGCCCTTGTTCTGCCCTTTTTACTGCCCTTTAAAATTATCGTCTTCTCTATGCTGGGACTTTATAGCGGCATGTGGCGTTATACCGGTATTAATGATCTGTTAAAGGTTATCAAGGCCGTAGTCATTACCACCATTACCGCCCTCGCTGTTCTGGCGGTGGTCAACCGCTTAGAGGGCTTCTCTCGTTCCGTCTTTATCCTTGACGGCATTCTTACCCTGCTCTTTATCGGTGGCTTTCGTCTCGCTCTCCGTCTTTATTATCAGCGTACCGGCGGCAGTTTTTTCGCTCTTGACCGGGCCGCCCGTCTGTCTCAGAAAAAACGGCTGTTGATTATCGGGGCTGGGGACGCGGCCGAAAAGATGGTGCGTGAAATCAGGGATAATCCTCACCTGCCTTATCTTGTTGTTGGTTTTCTGGATGATATGCCCGTCAAAATAGGCAACCGGATTCACGGTATCACGGTGTTGGCTCCCATCTCTGAACTGCATGAAACTATTATCAAGACCAAAGCCCAGGAGGTATTAATCGCTATTCCTTCGGCCAGTCGTGATCAGATGCAGCGGATAGTTGATCTCTGTCGAACCGGCTCTGTGCCCTATAAGACCCTGCCCAGTCTCGGCGAGATTATTAATAACAAGATATCCATCCGGGGGATCAGGGATGTCGCTTACCGTGATCTCCTGGGCCGTCCTCAGGTGCGTCTTGAGCAGAAACAGATAGAAGAGGTTTTTCAGGCTAAAAGCATTTTGGTGACTGGAGCCGGCGGTTCAATTGGTTCAGAGCTCTGCCGTCAATTGCTGCGTTTTTCCCCTGGTCGTTTGATCCTGCTTGACGCCGGGGAGGAGAACCTATATCAGATAGAGATGGAACTTTTGCATGAGCATGGTTTTGTCGATTACGTAACCATTCTCGGCAAGGTGCAGGATCGAGAATTGCTCGACAATATATTTAAACGCTATCAGCCCCAGATAGTTATCCATGCCGCGGCCTATAAACATGTACCCATGGTGGAGAAAAATCCCTGGGAGGGGGTTTTTAATAATGTTTTTGCCTCCCGGCGGCTGATGCGGGCTGCCTGTCGGTACGGGGTGGAGCGTTTTATTGTGGTTTCCACTGATAAGGCGGTACGTCCTACTAATGTTATGGGAGCTACCAAACGGCTCTGTGAACGGATTATGCAGGCCTATTGCCTGGCCAGCAGGGAGAAGGGCAAAACCCGCTTTATGGCGGTACGTTTTGGTAATGTCCTGGGCTCCTCCGGCTCGGTAATCCCTCTCTTTAAACGCCAGATTGAGATGGGCGGCCCGGTGACCGTAACTCATCCGGAGATTAACCGTTATTTTATGTCCATTGACGAGGCGGCCCAGCTTATTCTCCAGGCCGCAGCCATGGGTGAGGGCGGGGAAATATTCATCCTCAAGATGGGTTCGCCGGTTTTGATCGCTCAGATGGCCCGTGACCTCATAAGGCTGTGCGGCAAGGAGCCGGATACTGAAATTGAGATTAAATATACCGGTCTGCGGCCTGGGGAAAAGCTCTATGAGGAGTTGATTACCGAAGGTGAGGGAATTATTGCCACCCGGCATGAAAAGATTATGGTTTTGCGCGGTAACGGTATCCAGCTGGCGGAGTTGCGGCCGCTCCTCGAAAAGCTGAAAGGCCGCGCTCATGACCACGATGCCGAGGGGATTAAAAAAATTCTGCTGGAAATGGTGCCTGAATATACCCCAGAGGAGAATGAGGCGGTATTTTAATCAGGAATCAGGGGCCAGAAGGTAGTCTTGCGCCTGTCCGGTTCTGTACACCTCACCAGTAACCAAAAACAGATTAGCAGCCTTTTGAATATTATTATAGTTAAAACCAGTGCTATTGGTGATGTTACGCACAGCCTGCCAGCTTTAAAAGCCCTGCGGGATCAATTCCCCAAGGCTGCCATCAGCTGGCTGGTGGAGGAAGAGGCGGCGGATATTCTGGCCGGGCATCCCGACATCGACCGTCTGCTCATCTCGTCGCGCAAACGCTGGCTGCGGCAGTTAAAGGCCGGAAATATTCTGCCCACCATTAGAGAAATATGGCGCTTTATAAGAGAGCTTCGAGCCATCAAATATGATCTTCTGCTTGATTTTCAGGGACTCTTAAAGAGCAGTATCTTCATTGCTCTCTGCCGGGCCCGGAGAAAAGCGGGCTTTGGGCGGGGCATGGAGCACAGTGAAGGCAGCTACCTGTTTTTAAATGAAAGAATAGCGCCTGTGTCCATGGATATCCACGCCGTGGAACGGGAGTTATACCTGCTTAATGCCATAGGAATTAAAATCGCTCAAACAGCCTGCGAGCTGTCCATTGCCCCGCAAAGTCATAAGGAAGCGGATAATATTCTCAGCCGGGCCGGGGTAGACCACTCTCAGCCCCTGGTCATTCTGAACCCCATGACAACCTGGCCCACCAAGCATTGGCCGCCGGAGAGTTTTGCGGCCCTCAGCCGTCTTCTCTCAGAAAATGGTGTGCAGATTGCCTTCACCGGCAGTTCGGCTGACCGGGATGAGATTGCGGCCATAATTCATAAATCTCAGGCCAGGGCTCTCAATCTGGCCGGTAAAACCAGTTTACGGCAGTTGGCTGCTGTCTTTGCCAGGGCCGCCGTGGTCATCAGTACTGACACCGGGCCCATGCATATTGCCGCTGCCGCCGGAGTCCCGGTTGTGGCCCTCTTCGGCCCCACCGCTCCCTGGCGCACCGGCCCTCATGGCGGTCAACACACCATTATCAGAACCGCCCCCCCTTGCAGCCCCTGCTTCAAAAAAGAATGCCCCACCGGCAGCTGTATGAAAGATATCAAGGCTGAAACCGTATACCAGGCCGTTCTCCCCTATCTATAATCAAACCTCTTTCACCTCTCCCTGGCGGTAATAGAGCCGCAGATTACGGCCATAAACAACCACACCGAATATCTGACCGATGAACAATACCGGGTCACGTCTAAAAATCGCGTAACTGATCACCATAAAAGAGCCAGCGAGACTTATGACCCAAAAGCCCATGGGAAACACCGACTCCTTTACCCGTTCAATATAGAGCCATTGATAGACAAAACGCCCGGTGAAGACCAACTGACCGGCCACCCCCCAGAGCATGAGTTTGAAGGGGATCTGTTTATTAAATAATATATTGTTAAAACTGTAACTATCTCCCAGCAGCAGCCAGAGGATGGCGATAAGGGGGAAGAGATAACCCAATATTCTGAACAAGGCCGGCATCCGCTGCCAGCTGCCCTGATAATGGAGATTGCGGATATAAACGCCATAGGTAATGGATTGACCGGCGATAATGGCCAAATCCCGGCGCAGAATCCCATAGATCATGAAGATAAAAGAGGCAACAATACTCAATTGCCAGAAGAGAAGCGGTGACAATACCCGGCCCGCCCGCTCGGAAAAAATCCATTGTACCAGAAGACGGGCCGAAAAGAGGATCTGAGCCAGAAAACCGACACCATAAACAAAATATTGATTCATTCGTTAACTATTTCAGATGGATGGGCAAAATTTTAAGTAACTATTTTGAGTGCAGGGGATATTTTACCTTGTGATGGCTTACCCAGAGTATGCCTGGCGCTGTCAACTTCAACCGCCGGTCATCCGTTCAGAACGACTGGCAACCTTGTAATTAATATAGCGTTTCCGCATCCAGATAAAGGCCAGGGTATCAAAAAAGGGGCCTAGCAGACGATTCCAGAGATTATATTTAGCAGTCCCGGCATAACGGGGAAAATGAGCCACCTTCACCTGCTTGACCCTCCCCCCCTGGAGCTGCACCAGGGCAGGCAGAAAACGGTGTGTCCCCTTGAAAAAGGGAATCCGGCGGGCGTAATCTGTTTTAATAATTTTTAACGGGCAGCAGGTATCAGCTATGTGATCGTTAATCATCAAGCGCCGGAAGCTGTTGGCGAATTTGGAAGACATCCTCTTGACTAAGGTATCCTGCCTTTTAGTCCGGATACCGTTTACCATATCGTAGTCAGGGAAGAACTCAAAAAAAGCGGTGAAATCGGCCGGGCTGGTCTGGAGGTCGGAATCTATATAACCAATAAGAACGGAACGGCAATTGTCAATACCAGCCTTCACCGCCGTGCTTAAACCGCAATTTTGTGCCAGACGAATAAACTCGTAACGCCTGTCCGCCCGGCAAATTGCCTCGATAAGGGCCTGACTGCCGTCCATAGAGCCGTCATTAACAAAGAGGACACTGACCCCGTTCCGGCCGCCATTATTCAAAAAGACATCCATCTCCTCCCGGAAATGCCCCAGACTTTCCTCCTCATTATAAACCGGCACGATAATGGTCAACCACCCCTCATGCCTCTCCGCAGTATTCCGCAAATTCAACGCCCCACGCAGAGATTAGCAAATTCACGGCCAATGGTACCCAACATGGGCATCTTTCGCAATTTGGCCGGAGAGCGCTCACCGTTGATATTGATAATTACCAGGCGCCCGGAACCATGCCGGTAAATATTATCAAAATCCAGCACCGTCCCCAGCACCACTAAGCGGCCGCTGCGCACCCGGTCATGGTAGCGAATCACAGCAAGATCTGTCTGATAATCGACATTGGCCTCAACATTCTTCCGCAGACGCTCCTTAAAGGGCATCTTTTTGTCATTATTACGAGAGAGCGCCAGATGCAGGTGATCCAGATCGCGGCGCAGGGCACCGGGCAGATCCCCGTACCCCTTCATAAAGAGCCGCACGGCCTCATTACCGGAATCCACGGTAATTAAGAGAACCGGGGTTAAAAGATGCCGCACGCCGTAATCAACCGCCCCGGCCGAAAGCTCTAACTGGCTGCCAAAATTACGCACTGTGTAAATGCCGCCCTCACCAGAACTGATCAGGCCGGGAACAATACGGGCATCAGGATCGGTAAGCCAGGTTATATCGGGGCGGGTTCCAGGCTCGTAGAGCTTGATCCCATGTTTTAAGGCCTGATTATTGCCGACCAGCATCTTTTTGATTATCTCGTAAGGAGGCACCCCGGCCCTGAGCTTATAAACACTGCGCATCCGAGCCTTAACCCCGCCGGCAGTTCCGAGACAGAATATAAGTAATATAAAAACCAGCTTTTTCATATTAATCTCCCTCTTGCAATCAACTTTATTACCTTCCTATATACGGTATTTAATACCTTAATTAAACATTTTTACCACAATCAATTTTACAATTCACTTACTTGACAAGGGCAAACAGCATACTTATTGTTGCTTTCAATCAGCGGTACGCAAAAACATAAAACCCGGAACTGTTTTAATTAACAAGGATTTTCAGACATAATTATTTTTCTTACTGAAAATATTTTCCTCAAAATTAATACAGAAAAAAGGAGAAATTGGTGACGAGGCAGGAAGACAATACCCAGACGGACAACAGTCCCGGCGAAATAAAGGCCCAGGCAGCTGAAGAGCTTGAAACTGATAACAGCCCGGTGTCAGGTGAGGGCGGGGCAGAAAGGACAGCCGATATAGATCATGATTTAGATCAGCTGACCATTCTCAAGGAAGAAAATAAAGAATGCCGGGACAAGCTTCTGCGCCTGGCCGCCGAATTTGAGAATTACAAGAGACGACAGGCCAAAGAATACGATAACGCCCTGAAATACGCCGCCGAAGATATTCTCAAACAATTATTGCCCACCATCGACAACCTGGAACGGGCTCTGGATCATCATGACTCCAAAAATCCCGCCACCATGATCGAAGGGGTAGAGCTGACTTTGAAGGGCCTGACAACTATGCTGAATAAATTTGGCATTGAACCCATTTTAAGCACGGAGCAGCCCTTTGATCCCAACATCCATGAGGCCATGGTCATGGAGGCCAGCTCCGAGGTTCCGGCTCAGCATGTCATCCGGGAATTTGAAAAAGGTTATCGTTACAAGGATCGCCTGCTGCGAGCCGCCAAGGTTGTAGTATCCAAGGGTGCGGAATAGTTACACTCCGGTGGCTATTATTACTTTTAGATGTCATGCTGAATAGTTACGGAATAGGTTACCATACAGTTATAAATAAAGTTCCAGGCTGGTGGAATGTCAGCTCACGGAAATCAGAATAAGGAGAATTATCATGGGAAAGATTATAGGTATAGATTTAGGAACCACTAACTCCTGCGTAGCCATAATGGAAGGCGGCGACCCGCAGGTTATCACCAACGCCGAGGGCAATAGAACTACCCCCTCCATTGTTGCCTTCAGCGATAATGGTGAGCGTTTAACCGGCCAGGTGGCCAAGCGCCAGGCCGTTACCAACCCCACCAAGACCCTGTTTGCCATTAAGCGCCTCATCGGCCGCAAATTTACCGACCCCGAGGTTACCAAGAGTTTAGAGGTCAGCCCCTTTAAGATCGTCAAAAGCAAGGATAACCGGCCCATGGTCGAGATTGACGGCAAGACTTACGGCCCGGCCGAGATCTCGGCAATGATACTCACCAAGATGAAACAAACCGCTGAAGAGTACCTCGGCGAGCCGGTTACCGATGCCGTAATCACCGTACCGGCCTATTTTAACGACAGTCAGCGTCAGGCCACCAAGGATGCCGGTAAGATTGCCGGCTTAGAGGTGCAGAGGATCATTAACGAGCCCACCGCCGCGGCCCTGGCCTATGGCCTGGATAAAAAGAACGAGGAAAAAATTGCCGTATTCGATCTGGGCGGCGGTACCTTTGATATATCCATCCTGGAGATTGGCGATGGCGTCTTCGAGGTTAAATCAACCAATGGTGATACCTTCCTCGGCGGCGAAGATTTTGACCTGCGGATTGTTAACTGGCTGGCCGATGAATTCAAACGGGAAAACGGCATTGACCTCCGCCAGGATAATATGGCCCTTCAGCGCTTAAAAGAAGAGGCGGAAAAGGCCAAGAAGGAATTATCCACCACCATGGAGACGGACATCAATCTGCCCTTTATCACCGCTGATGCCAGCGGGCCTAAACATTTAAACATCAAGTTAAGCCGTGCCAAACTTGAGGATCTGGTCGGCGACCTTGTTGACCGCACCGTGGCCCCCTGTAAGACGGCCCTTAAAGATGCCAGCCTTTCTCCCTCCGACATTGACGAGGTAATCCTGGTTGGCGGGATGAGCAGAATGCCCCTGGTTCAGAAGAAGGTGCAGGAAATATTCGGCAAAGAACCGCATAAGGGGGTTAATCCTGACGAGGTTGTAGCCATTGGTGCCGCTATTCAGGGTGGGGTATTGAGGGGCGATGTCAAGGATGTCCTGCTCCTCGATGTAACCCCCCTCTCCTTGGGTATTGAGACCCTGGGCGGTGTTACCACCAAACTGATTGAGAAAAATACCACCATCCCCACCAAGAAAAGTCAGATATTCTCCACGGCCGCCGACAGCCAGCCCGCTGTTTCCATCCATGTCCTGCAGGGTGAGAGAGAGATGGCAGCCGACAACAAGACAATCGGCCGTTTTGAGCTCACCGATCTGCCGCCCGCCCCGAGGGGTGTGCCGCAGATTGAAGTCACCTTTGACCTTGATGCCAACGGCATTCTGCATGTATCAGCCAAGGATATGGG
>CAZZJP010000092.1:0-7812 GCA_964654555.1 uncultured Desulfobulbia bacterium | reverse complement strand
GCATAATCCGGCGCTGTACCGGTTTCAGGCCGTCGCCAAGGTGGGGAATGGCCCGCTCCTTGATGACATAAGAGGTATATTCGAGGAAATTTTCATCAAAGAGACGATGGAGCTCGCCGCTTGGTGCCATTATACCATCGTCTTCAGAGTTAATTTCAGTATCCATTATTAATCGTAAGTCAAGGTTAACGCGATTCTTTACTGCTGTATCTCATGCTAAATAAGGCGCTTCATAATATAGGCCTTACGCTTGGGGGTGTTCTTGCCCATATAAAAAGAAAGAATATTCGGCACCTCATTCAGGGCGTCAATCCCCACCTGGCGCAGGCGTATATTAGAATCAATAAACTGTTTGAATTCCCTGGGGGAAATTTCACCGAGGCCCTTGAAACGGGTAATCTCAATCTGCTTTTTAACCTTGCCGCGACCGGCGAGTTTGCGGCTTGCCTGTTTCTGCTCAGCAATGGAATAGCAGTAGATAGTCTCTTTTTTGTTACGAACTCTGAAAATAGGAGTCTCCAGAATATATATATGGCCCCGTTTTACCAGATTTTCAAAGTAATGCAGGAAAAATGTAAGCAGTAAGTTCCTGATATGCAAGCCATCCACATCGGCATCAGTGGCCAGGATGATCTTATCGTAACGCAGACCGCCGATGGAGTCTTCAATATTTAAGCCGCGCATGAGGTTGTACATCTCGTCATTTTTATAAAGCAGGGTCATGGACTGGCCATAGACGTTCAGGGGCTTACCCTTCAGAGAAAACACCGCCTGAGTCATGGGGTCACGGGCGGTTACAATAGAACCAGAGGCCGACTGGCCTTCGGTGATGAATATCATATTTTCCCGGCCCGGCTTTGATGGTTTGCCCTTGGCCGGGTGATATTTGCAGTCCTTGAGCTGCGGTACCTTGATTGCCGCCTTGCGGGCCTTGGCCTTGGCCTCTTTACGGACACTCTGGAGATCCTTGCGTAATTTGGCATTCTGCTGCACTTTACCGATAATGATCTCCGCTGTTTCTTCATTTTTATAAAGAAACTCACTGACCTGTTCCTTGACCTCTGCGACAATGGCGGTGCGGATCTCCGTATTACCCAGTTTATTCTTGGTCTGGGACTCAAAGATTGGTTCTTTAACCTTTACGGCCACCGCCCCGACAATTCCGTCCCGCACATCCTCGCCGGCGAATTTTTTTTTGGAAAATTCATTTACCCCTTTCAGTATTCCCTCTCTGAAGGCCGAAAGATGAGTGCCGCCCTCATTGGTATAGGTGCCGTTAACAAAGGAAAAATAATTCTCGCCATAGCCGTCGGTATGAGAAAAGGTGAACTCCAGGGTCTCACTCTTGTAATGAATGGCATCGTAGAGCTGCGCTCCCTTTATTTCCTTATCTAAAAGGTCACGAAGACCGTTATGAGATAAGAAGCACTCGGTGCCGAGGTATAATTTCAGCCCGGCATTGAGATAGGCGTAGCGCCAGAGACGTTTAGTGATATATTCCGGATTAAAGGTGTAATCCTTGAAGACCTCTGAATCTGGAAGAAATTCGATGAGGGTGCCATCCTTTTCAGCACTTTCGCCCTCTTCTTCATCTAATAAATTACCACGGGTGAAAGTAGCGCTGGCAAAATGCCCCTCCCGGTATGAGGTAACCTTGAATTCCTGCGACAGGGCATTAACCGCCTTGGTACCCACCCCGTTCAGCCCCACGGAGAACTGAAAGACATCGGTATTATATTTAGCCCCGGTATTAATTATTGACACGCAGGCCACAATCTTACCGAGGGGAATTCCCCGGCCGTAATCGCGTATCCGTACCCTGCCGTCCTGCTCTATATTGATATCAACTCTTTTTCCGGCCCCCATTATAAATTCATCAACTGCGTTATCAATCACCTCTTTAAGAAGGATATAGATACCGTCATCGGGATGAGAGCCATTGCCGAGACGGCCGATATACATCCCCGGCCGCATGCGGATATGCTCTAATGAACTCAGGGTTTTTATCTTTGATTCGTCGTAAGTCGTCATGGTGAAAAATGTTAGAGGCGGCAGGCCTCAAATTGTCTGAGCTGGCAGCAAATTACTGCCTGTTAAATAAATTTAAATAATAAAATTTTAGATACAGAATCGAATATCTTTATCCGGCTTTTTTAGGAGACGCAATGTTTTTTTGTTTCCCTGTTCGGAACCCATAGTGTTATATTGCCGGGTGTTGGAATAGAACTTTTTCAGACAGGGGACAGTGAGAGTCTTAAAAAATCCCTGGTCATAAAATATTTGACCAACCGAAATCGGCATAGTATTTTGTCTATCGTTTTATACCACAAATTTTCAGAGCAGCTGTTCTTGAATCCCAGCCGGAGACGAAAATATCCTCCACGCGATTTTTTGAACAGTGGAATCAGCGGGGAGCCTGCTGCTAACGCAGTTAAGTTACAGATTAAATTTCAGGAGATAAAAATGTCAGCCCAGAATTTTGACCAGTTGTTTAATGTTGATGTCTTACAGAGATTATTACCGCCGGAACGAACGGATGAGTTTTTTGAGGCCTTATTCGGCGATGCCTCGGAAGGAGCCTATGATATAAGTCTTGAATTCGAAGGCCATAACCAGGATAAGAGCCTGAATTTTGCCATTCTCCTGCAGCAACGCTCCGGTCAATGTTTAGTCTGCAGTCTGACCCGTGGTCTGCCCCAGGTGTTTTCCCGGCATCCGGTGCTTAATCTTAAGGGAATAGCCGCTGAAATAGGCAGCATGATAAACCATCCCGAGGCTGAAAAGCACTGGCACCTCGGAGCGACCCGTCAGCATTCAAACGCCCGTCACAGCATCCCATTTATTATTGAGTTGTAAAAGCCAGGGATTCAGACGCTCAAAATAACGGCCCACTTCCGCGGGGCGGTGGGCGTCTGAACCAACGGTTGTTCTGATCCCCATTTTCAGCGCCTGTCTGATAATCCAGCCTTTGGGATAAGGCTCACCACGGTGGACAAAGCCCGAGGTGTTAATCTCCAGGGCCAGGCCGCGGGCCGCTGCCTCAGAGAGGATAAGCCGAATCAGCTCAATATGTTCCTCGTTAAAAATCGCCTCGTTATGATGACGAAGCGCCGCGTCAAGATGACATACCACGTTTATTGGTAATTGCCGCAGCCCCTCTAACAGCCCCCGAAGATAATCCCGTATCACCTTTTCCACTCCGATAACGGAAAATTCGGCCATATTCTGCTGTTGGTGGCTCAACATATTTATATGCCGCCCCTCATGCTCATAATAATGGTAAGACAAACCAATGAGATCCCAGTTGTAGCGGCTTAAAAATTCTTTTATCTCGTTAATGCGGCTGGGGTTATAGCCCACCTCGACGCCCAAGCCAATCTCTAAACGGCCGCGATATTCCTCCCGCAGGCTCAGTCCTTGCTCAAAATAAAGGGCAAAATCGTCCTCGTTCAACCAGGTCGGCTCAAAATAATTTATGCCGGTCTCAAAATGCTCTAGAAAAACAAGCCCCTTTAAACCTTTTTGCAGGGCCGCCTGAACGTACTCCGCCATCTCGCCCTCGGCATGGTGACAGAGCCGGGTATGAACATGGCAGTCCCGTTCTACTTCAAGTTGTTGGCTGTTGACCTGAGACATAAGTTTGTCTTTGCAATACCCCGGCCCATGATATTATGTAAGGTTCCAGGGGCATCCATTCTTGGTTCTATTGGCATGTTTTTGGCTGTATGACATAAATCACGAGACAGCAAATTGCTTTAAAACCAGCCATCCCTGATTTTGGTCAGTTATCGCGCGGCTTTAACAATGGTTACAACAAGCAAATAATGGTGCAGATTTATCTGGCCTGATTACCATACCTCCTGCTTGCTATATATTGCAATGAACAATATGGTGAGCGGGTTTCAATAAAAAGGGTTAGATAATTGCGGATCAAAATTCAAAACGAAACCAGAGAACTGGACGACATGCGTCCTGATCCTGGCGATATAAGTTCCCTACAACCTGATGAGCCCTTACATGCAAGTCCTTAACCGGACACAACTACTGAAAAAATTGCTTGAAATTAAGCAGTGAATTGAGCATACAATTAAAATGTATCGTTTGAGCGTAAATCGTTATATTTACAGTTCCGGCGAGATAGAGTCTTCACCGCCAACGTCCTATGGGTGCGGGCGGTGATTTTTTGAACCTTCAATGAGGAATAAAAAATGCTTATTACTATCACCTACTGCACCCAATGAAACTATCTGCCCAAGGCCTCCAGTTTGCGAGACCAGCTGTCAGCAGCCATTGAGGCTGATATTAAATTAGTCCCCGGTTCAGGGGGGATTTTTACCATCCAGGCCGACAGAGTGGAAATATTCTCCAAGAAAAAGGCCGGACATAATCCAGAAGCCGCCGAGATTATTGCCCTCCTGCAACAAAAGCTATGACGGTCGGCCGCGCTTCTCTTTCACAGCTTAACAAGCAGGGCAGCATTATCAAAACCTGGCCCCTGACCGCCAAGTCATCCTTTCGCATCGGCCGGGGGGCTGAAAACGATATCATCCTGGCCAACAGCTGGACATCCCGTCAACACGCCATACTGCAACGCGAAGAAAATGGCCTCTTCAATGCCATTGATCTTGGCAGCTCAAACGGTACCTCGATCAACGGCCAGCGCATACATACCCCCACCCGCCTTTACTCTGGTGATCTGCTCCAGATCGGCAGCCGCACCACTCTCACCTTTATGCAGGAAGGTATACCGGAACAGAAAGAAATTATTGCAGAGGATGATGAGCGGACTGTTGCCTTCCTGGAAAAAGATCAGGTAACTATCCTCATCTGTGATATTCGTGATTTTACCAGTCTATCGGAGGAAATTGGTGATAAAAACATTTCTCAGGTTCTCAAACTGTGGACAGCGATCACCAAGACTGTCATTGACCGCCATCAGGGAGGTATCGATAAATTCATCGGTGACGCGGTGATGGCGACCTGGATTGGTCGCGGCAACATCTCCCGAAATATACACCAGGCTCTGTCCTGCGCCCTGGAACTGTCTCACGAGACCCTGAAACTTGGCAAAAGGGTAAATCTCAAAAAGCCATTGCGGATTGGGGCCGCTCTGAATACCGGTGAGGCGGTGGTGGGTAATATCGGCGTGGAAGGCGGCCGGGATTACACCGTAATCGGTGATCTGGTAAATGTGACCTTCCGGCTTGAGGAACTCACCGGCCGGACAGGCAAAGATGTTATAATCGGCACCGAAGCCGCCAAAAAATTAAAGCCACTAAGCAGAGCGCTGACCATGGGCAGTTATCAGGTCAAAGGCCGCAAAGAACCGGCGACGGCCTATGCGGCTGATTTCGACCAATTAGAGCGGATTCTTTAACGGCCGCCAAAAATTGCCGTTCCTACCCTCACCAAGGTAGCTCCCTCCTCAATTGCCGTCTCAAAATCACCGCTCATCCCCATCGACAGCCCCAAATTGTCTCCAAGCCTCAGAGTATCGCTAATCTCGGCACCTAATTCGCGCAGACCGCGGAAATAGCCGCGGCTTTTTTCCGCTTCCAGGCTATGGGGGGGAATGGCCATTAAACCGCTTAAGCGTAAATGGGCACAGGCCGCCACCTCACGGGCCAAAGCCGCCGCCCCTTCCGGCATCACCCCCGCCTTCTGCGGCTCCTGGCCTATATTGACCTGAATATACACAGGCATCACCTTATCGAGAGAGGCAAGATGACGTTCCAGAGCCAGGGCAATTTTTAAACGATCAATGGTCTCCACCACATCAAATATCTCCGCCGCCAGCCGGGCCTTGTTGGATTGGATATGGCCGATGCAATGCCAGCGGCATTCATCGGGCAGCAAGGCAATTTTCGCCGCCGCCTCCTGGAGATAATTTTCACCAAACTGAATCTGACCGGCTGCCAGGGCCTGACGCACCATATCAGCACTCTTGGTCTTACTTACCGCCACTAAGGTAATCCGCTCAGGGTTCCGCCCGGCTCGCCCGGCCGCAGCAACAATTCTCTCTTTTATCCGGCTCAGGTTTTCCTCAAGACTCATTTTTCCTCCAAAGCAAATAATTTTTCACAATTCAAGGCGGTTTGCGCCGCCGCCTCGGCCAATGTAATATTCCTGATTTCAGATAGACACTGGGCGGTATAAAGGACATAGGCCGGTTCATTTCTCCTGCCACGGTACGGGGCCGGAGTAAGAAAAGGGGCGTCAGTTTCGATGATAAGAGATTCTAAAGGAATTTCCCTGGCCACCTCCCGCAAGGCTTCTGCTTTGTTAAAAGTCAAAACTCCGGGGATGGAGATATAAAGACCCAAATCAACCACCTCCCGTGCCAGAGTCAAATCACCGGAAAAACAATGCATTACCCCCCGCTGTTTAAGGGGAGCCGCCTGGCGAAGTATGGCCATCGTCTCTTCATGGGCCTCTCGATCATGGATAATAACCGGCAATTTCAGCTCAGCGGCCAGCTCAAGCTGCCGCCGAAAGGCGGTAATCTGCTCCTCCTTGGAACAATACATTTTGGCATAATCCAGGCCAATCTCGCCAACAGCCCTGACCTCAGCAAACTGAGCAAGTTGACTAATCTCCGCCAGGGCGGCATCATCTGCCTCAGTGGCGGAATGAGGATGAATTCCCACGGCGCAGAATATGCCGGGGTTGGTTTCGGCCAGGCGCAGGGCGGCCCTGGAACTCGGCAGGTCAACCCCAATGGTCATCATTTTGCTAACCCCGGCCTGCACTGCCCGCCGAATCACCTCTAAGCGGTCGGCACTATAATCCTCCATATCAAGATGGCAGTGGCTGTCAAAGAGCCGCGCCCCCGGCGGCAGCTTCGGCAGCGCTGCCCTTTTCTTCTTTTTGGCCAATTCTATGCCTCCGTTTTTAGTAATCTGAATTTGAAATCTTTTAGTGGATTTTCAATATGATACATAGTATAAATTATTAATTTTTGGATAAAAGGGTTTTATATTAATCATAAAAAGTAAAATACAGGAGGTTAAAATGCTTAATTGTAAAAATCTATCAAAAATCGCCACGACAATACTCTTTGCTCTAAGCCTCACCGCCTGCGCCAATATGCATAGCGGCACCGGCACAACCGGTTCAACTCCCGCGGCTAAAGACAGCACGGCCCAGAATGCCCCCTACTTCCCCACCAGCTTTAATGACTTTGAGGTACCCGGTGAATTAAAACTGGATTCTAAACACACAATGTTTATCAACACCTCCTCTTTCACCGGCGGAGTTATCGCCCTTGAGGGCCGGGTTGAGATGGCCTCGCTGGCCGATTTTTTTGTCAACTCCATGCAGAAAAATAATTGGCGCTTAATCGGCGAAGTGCGCTACAATAACACCCTGCTGGCCTTCACCAAACCGAACAAGAACTGTATGATCTCCATCTACACAGACTCCTTTGGCTATGACACCAAGGTTACCGTTTATATAAGCGATAATAATCTCTCAAGCAACGGTCAATAATGACCCCGCTGGCCGGCAAAAGAATTACCATCGGGGTCACAGGCGGCATTGCCGCTTATAAAACGGCCGAATGGATTCGGGCCTTAAGGCGGGAGGAGGCAGAGGTGCAGGTAGTGCAGACTGCAGCCGCCGCCCGCTTCATCACCCCCCTGACCTTAGCTGCCCTCTCCGGCCGCCGGGTTTATGAAGATATATTCAGCCCCGAAGATGCCGAGCTGATTCCCCACATCAACCTGGCCCGGCACTGTGACCTGCTGCTCATCGCCCCGGCCACGGCCCAGACCATTGCCAAACTGGCCCACGGCCAGGCCGATAATCTGTTAA
>CAZZJP010000091.1:0-7906 GCA_964654555.1 uncultured Desulfobulbia bacterium | reverse complement strand
AGGAGATAAAATACCGGTTCAAGGCCCGACTCGCCCAAATCAACGGCAAATTCAACCTCAACCGGACAACCCATCCCCTCACTGCCCAGGTTCAGCATCTGCTGGATTATACCTGCCAGGGGATAACTATTATATTTTAATATCGGGGCAAAGGTCAACACCCTGGCTCCAGGCCCGGCGCTGTCCCGAATGCGGTGTTCATCCCTAAGATAAACGCTGGTTAGAAGAGGCAGAGGGCTATGAACACTATCCAATTGACTTAACGAAATTTTGCGCACCAGATCGACAAGTTGGCCATCCTGCCGCGGCATTGAGGATTTAAGGTCAAGGACATATGCCTGGCGCTGTGAGTTTTGCAGGGTGTCATCAACACTGGTAAATTGCGGCAAAATCCGCGGCCAGGCGGGAGAAAAACGCAGACAGCTGCCGCCCTCAACCACGGTATGACCAAGGCCCAGAGCCACGCTCACCACCCCGTCCTCCGGCCGCATATGGGAGACTGGATAATAATTATAGGACTGGGCCACCCCGGAGATAGCCGGGTAAAACCAGCCGCCATAATCACGACCCGCCACCTGCTGGATAATAACCGGCATGGTATCCTGCCTGCTCTGACCGGTGAGGCGGGAAAACTTCCGAGGCCCAGAAAAATAGGTGGAGGCGTAAACCAGCTTCACGGCCTGAATCAACCGGGCCAGCCGAGTATCAAAATCCGGCTCGTTGTTGGCCAGCATACAGGTGCGGTACAATCCGGCATAAGGCCGGTATTTGGCATCCTCCATGATACTGGAAGAACGTACCGTAAGGGGCCAGGTTACCTTCTTTAAATAGGCAATTAGCGCATCCCGCAACCAACCAGGCAGCGGAGCCGCGAGAAAGCGCTGGCTGATAATATCATTCTCCCCGCCGGAGAGATAAAATAATTTATTGCGGCCGACAAAGTCCTTAAAACCGTCATCGCCGATGACACAGGTCTGCGGGATGGTGATTTTGCCTTTAAAGTCGGCGAGAAGATGGCGATGGCGGCGCGAAAGGGCGGCCCAGAAGGCTATTCCCGTGGCCTTGCCACCCATAGACCCTTGGCCGATCTTGACAAAATCGTTAATCTGAGGCTCAAAGTCCAGTGGTTCAAAAGCCGAGACAACCCCAAACTGCCGCCATTTGCGAAAGGCGTGAATCATGATGGAGAGGTAGTGACGCATCTCCGCCTCGCCAGCAAAATCCGCTGCTTTCATAGCACCGAGCCGAAGCGCCAGACCTATCTCGGAACGGGCCATGAACCAGGTGGAAAAATGATTACGCCTGGCATGATAAAGCAGAGAGGCCGCCGGAATATCACGCAGACAGCGTTCAAATTCATTAAAACCCGCCGCTCGCCCCACCTCACTACCGTCGGGAAGACGAAAAACAAAAGGGCCAAAACCCAGATTGTTGACCAGAAACTGCTCCATCTCCCCGGCCAGGTCATCATGGTTCTTATCAAGAAAAGCGGCCGGGACAGTTGCGGCAGCCCGGCAGTTGGCAGGCTCGGAACTCATCAGTAGCAGGGCCATATCAGGGCGGGCAGCCCGCACTTTACGCAGGAAGCGGCAGCCAGCCTCATCATCCAGATGCCCGCCTCTCGGGAAACGGGTATCCGAGATAACGGCAAAGACAAAAGGCCGATAGCGCTCATAGAGGGCAACCGCCGCCTCATAACTCGCAGCCGTCAATATTTTGGGGCGGGCTCGCATTTTAAGCAGCCGATGTTCCTCATTCAGCCCCTCATCAAGCACCTCCTGGGTCTGCCGCACCACGGCATTATATAAAATAGGCAGGAAAGTAGAGATATAATCAGGGGAGTCCTCCACCAGAATAATGACCCTGACCCCGGCCTTGGCGGTGTCAGGGCCGGCGTTGGCCTTATCCTCAAGATTCTTAATCAGAGCAAAAAGAAGGCCGGCATCCCCCGACCATATATAGAGATGGTCAATATCACAGGACTTAATCGACCTTTGACAATTACAGACCTGGGCCGTATGCCCCGCCAAAAGTACCACCGGCATATCAGGATGCGATTCCTTGATCCGGCAGCTGAGGGCAAAGGCATCCATAGCCCCCACAAATGGCATGGTCAAAATTAAATCGAAGGAGCGACGCCCCAGCATCTCAAGGGCCTCATCAAGGGATGAGGCCCGGCGCAGACGAGGCGGAGCACTTAAATTCAGGCCATGATATTCATTGATTATCCGACGGGGCAGACTGCCGTCCTGCTCAAGAACAAAGGCATCATAGGGGCTTGAAATAAGCAGTATCTCACGAATCTTATGAGGCATAAGATCGTAGAACAAACTCACATCATCGTCAAATTCACGCACCAGTTTTTCTGGAGAGAGCATAGGCGTATGCATATCGTAACTTATATTCGGGGAAAGGCCCCTATTCTCCGCCGGAAGAGCCTAACCAGGCATAACCGCACGAAATAACAGAATTTATTTATTATTTCAAAATCATATTAAAAAAAAATTGCCTTGGACTATAGACCAGTGTTTAAACTAAAGACTAAAGGGTTAGCAGTTAACAGTTTACAAAAAAAAAATTAACTAAAGGAGGCAGATTATGAAAAGGTTCATGATTCCCACGACTGCTCATTGCGGCGAAGGGCACACGCTCATGTCCCGGGCACGACCCTAAACTGCCCATAGCTCGTAATCTACAAGAATATCAGGTTTCGTTCCGCAAGTGAACATCTAACTTTATTTTCCCCTTGAGATTTTGGTACAATAACAAATATTCGGATAGCTTTTTTAATCTGGTAGTGCATGCCCACCTTTTCCCCGCCTTCACAATGAGTTGTCGGCGGGCAGAGCCTACCCTGTCCAGTACAAGTCAGTACAAGTGGTTGATTTCAGGTTAGTTGGTTAAGCAGGTAGTTATATGCCACGAGGTTTTAATGTTTTCTTGCACTTTACCCCCTGGTATTTGGCAGCCGTATTTTTTTTGTTCTATTTGTCAAACTCCATATAATAAATATATAATAAATATATACGTCTCTGCCCGCGGAGGCATCAGGCATTACAAATATCCAAATCCAACAAGGAGAAAGCCATGAAAAAATTTCTATCAAACTGGGCCTTACTTTTGGTCATCGCGATTACCGCCGCACCAGCTCTGGCCGGAACCGCGGCTGACAACTCAATGCCCCAGGGCAAGATGATGCGGCAGATGATGCAGAACCGGCAGATGGCCAATGCCGGGCAGGGTTCATCAGGCATGATGGCGAATAAGGGTATGATGGGCAAAGGCATGATGCCCATGATGATGAACGGCTGCCGGATGAGCCCCATGATGATGGAAGGCGGCATGATGGGGATGATGATGCCCATGATGAGAGGTAAAGGGATGATGGGCAGGGGTATGATGCCCATGATGGGTTATAACCCGGCCCTGAGCAGTAATTATTTTAAGAATTATAAAAAATTCCAAAAATTCTTCAACGAGACCCGCAACCTGCGTAAAAAATTAAACGACCTGCAATTTGAGTATGGCGAGGCCCGCTGGAACCCGAATACCACCCTGGGCGAATTGCAACGTATGCGCGCCCGCTTAAATAAGTTGCGACAAAAAATCTACGCCAAAAGGCCGCAATGAAAATTAAGACCTTAACCGCTACCATACTGTTTCTTGCCCTGACCCTCTCCCTCAACGCCCCGGCGGCCGAGAAGGAGAGAGGGCAGGATTCCGCCCTCAACAACCTCATCAGTACGGCCCTGACCCAAAATCCAGGCCTCCTGAGCGCCAGAGCTCGCTGGCAGATGTTTAGAGAGCGGATCATTCCCGCCGCCTCCCTTGATGACCCTCTGCTGTCCGTCGCCTTTAATAATTATCCCGTTGATAAATTTCGGGCCGACGAGACCCCCATGACCGGCAAGGTCATCAAATTGAGCCAGAAATTCCCCTTTCCCGGCAAACTAACCGCCAAGGAGGATGCGGCCCGGCAATTGGCCCTCTGGTACAAGGGGGTGTATGAGGATCAACGCCTGTCCTTAAGCCGCCAGGTTAAGGACACCTGGTACAATCTGTATTTTATTGATAAATCCATTGAGATTACCCGCAAAAAAGCGGCACTCATAAAAGACTTCATCAAACTGACGGAAACCAATTACGAGGTTGGCCGCGGTCTGCAGCAGGATGTCCTCAAGGCCCAGGTTGAGCATTCCAGACTCACCGACCAGCTCCTGCAGCTGAACCAGAAACGCCAGACCAGCCTGGCTCGCCTGAATACCCTTATCAATCAGGCCCCAGATCATAAGCTGCCTATTCCCGCCGCTCTCAAGCATCGGCCCATAACCATGAGTGCCGCCGAACTTCAGCGCCGGGCCCTTACAAAACGACCGCTGTTCACCGCCTATAGAGCCCTGATGGCCAGTTATCAAGCCAAAATCAACCTGGCCCGCCTCAATTACCGGCCGGATTTTAAGGCCGGAGTGGCCTATACCTTCCGGGAACCAATCGGCACCGCCTCTGACGGCACTGATTTCGCGGCCATCGAGATAGGGATGAATATTCCCATCTTCCGGGCCAAGCGGGATGCCGCCCTCTCCGGAGCCGAAGCCGGACTGCGCCTGGTGCGCCGTCAATACGAAAAATTCAAGGATCAAACCGCCTTTGAAATCCACGATGCCCTTAATGACATGAGCAAGAATCAACGCCAAGCAACACTTTACAAGACCGGTATCATTCCCCAGGCCAACCAGAGTTTTGAGGCATCCATGGGAGCCTATCAGGAGGGTAAAGTCTCATTCCTCACCCTCCTCGATAATCTCATGACCCTGTATCGTTATGAGATTGACTATTACCGGGCCGCCAGCGACACCGAACACGATGCTGCCAGGCTGGAGGCCGCCAGCGGTGTAAATTCATTGTAATCCGGCAGGGTTACTCCCCTGTCATAAAACCATATTCCCCATTTCCCACACAGGGTACTAAGGATAAACTATGTCAACTATTAACAAATACCGTCTCATCGCCTTTTTCTGCGCTTTCTTTATCGTTTTCACCGGTGCGCTGCCGCCCTCTTTTCAGATACCAGGAGTTCAGGCCGCCGGAAAAAAGAGTGAACGAAAAGTCAAATACTGGAAGGCCCCCATGGATCCCACCTATATCCGCGACAGCCCCGGCAAATCGCCCATGGGCATGGATCTGGTACCGGTCTATGAGGATGAGGCGCAGAGCGGCTCGGTAATCAGTATTGATCCAGTGACCATTCAGGATATGGGAATTCGCACTGTCCAGGTCAAGAGACGCAACCTGAGCCATATTATTCATACCGTGGGCTTAGTGCGCTATGAGGAACCGCTCCAATACTCCATCAACACCAAAATTTCCGGCTGGGTGGAAAAACTCTATGCCAACCAAAAGGGCCAGAAGATAAAAAAAGGTGAGGCCTTATTAAAGATATACAGCCCGGAGTTAGTGAGTACTCAACAGGAATTTCTCCTCGCCCTGCACAACAAAAAGGCCCTGGCCAATAACTCCTTTGCGGAAATTGCCCAGGGTGCCAGACAATTATTGGCAGCGGCCCGCCGCCGCCTGGAGCTTTGGGATGTCTCAAAAAAACAGATTGAGGCCCTGGAAAAGAGTCAGAAGGTTCAAAAAACCATCACCATCTACTCCCCTTACAGCGGTATCATCACCCGGAAAAATGTCAACGAAGGTACATACGCCAAGGCCGGTACCGAACTGCTGGCCATATCCGATATTTCCAGGGTGTGGATCAACGCCGACATCTACGAATCCGACCTCCCCTGGGTAAAAACAGGACTAAAGGCCACCGTTACCATGCCCTTTGCCGACAGCCGTAAATTATATGGCAAATTAACCTTTCTCTACCCCTATATGGAGGCCAAAACCCGGACAATGAAGGCCAGACTGGAATTCGCCAACCCTGGAATGATCCTTAAACCGGATATGTACGTCAACGTCGAGATTATGACCAGACCCCGGCGTAACGTCCTGACCATCCCGGAAAATGCCGTTCTCAACTCCGGCACCAGCAAGACTGTTTTTATCGCTCTGGGCAAGGGTAAATTTGAACCCCGCCAGATCAAGACCGGGATAGCGGGCCAGAACGGGTTAGTTCAGGTTCGTCAGGGCCTCCTGGAAAATGAACGGGTGGTCACCTCAGCCCAGTTCATGCTGGATTCAGAGAGCAACCTCCGAGCCGCGATACAAGGTATGCTGGAGGTCAATAAAAAGGTCAATAAAAAGAAGATGAAAATGCCAGCCGCTCCCAAGGCTAATAAAAAAGAAAATCTCAATGACCTCTTTTAAGGGAGCCCGCCATGCTTGAAAAAATTATCAACGCCTCCATCCGTAACAAATTCATGGTGCTGCTCTTAACCACCTTTATTATCGCCGCCGGCATCTACGCCCTGCGAAATATTCCCTTAGATGCCATCCCCGATCTTTCCGATGTCCAGGTCATCGTCTTTACCAAATATCCGGGCCAGGCCCCCCAGGTAGTGGAAGATCAGGTAACCTACCCGCTCACCACCCAGATGATGGCCGTCCCCTATGCCAAGGTGGTACGGGGCTACTCCTTTTTTGGTCTCTCCTTTGTCTATATCATCTTCAAGGACGGTACCGATCTCTACTGGGCCCGCTCCAGGGTGTTGGAATATCTTAACTCCGCCGCCCATCTGCTGCCCAAGGGGGTAAGCCCCAGCCTAGGGCCTGATGCCACCGGTGTCGGCTGGGTCTATGAATATGTCCTCCAGAGCAAGAATCATAATCTCCAGCAGTTGCGCTCCATTCAAGACTGGTATATGCGTTACGGCTTAACCGGCGTCAAGGGCGTGGCCGAGGTGGCGAGTATCGGCGGTTATGTCAAGCAATACCAGGTGGTGATAAACCCGGATCGGCTGCTGGCCTATCATATCACCATCGCCCAGATTAAAAAGGCCATCCAGCGCAGCAATAACGATGTCGGCGGCCGTCTGGTGGAGATGGCCGAAACCGAATTCATGGTGCGTGGTCTGGGGTATTTCAAGTCCAAGAAGGATATTGAGGAGGTGGTGGTGGGCACCGATAAGAAGGGCACCCCCATCCTCCTCCGCAATCTGGCCCAGGTCAGGATAGGCCCGGAACTGCGGCGCGGCCTGGCTGACCTGAACGGCCAGGGTGAAGCCGTGGGCGGCGTGGTCATCATGCGTTATGGCGGCAATGCCCTTAAAACCATTGAGCGGGTCAAGAAAAAACTGGCTGAATTAAAGAGGGGGCTGCCAGCCGGCGTTACCATCAAAACGGTCTATGACCGTTCCGGACTCATTGACCGGGCGGTGGATACCCTGCGCAGCAAGCTCATCGAGGAGAGTATCGTGGTGGCGGTAGTAACGGCGATCTTCCTCTTTCACCTACCCAGTGCCCTGGTAGCCATCATAACCCTGCCCATCGCTATCCTCATTGCCTTTATTATTATGTACGCTCAGGGGATTAACGCCAACATCATGAGCCTGGGAGGTATTGCCATCGCCATTGGGGCCATGATTGATGCCGCCATTATCATGATTGAAAATGCCCATAAGCATATTGAACATAACAAGGGCAGAAAACCACATTGGCAGGTAATCCAGGAGGCGGCGGTGGAGGTTGGCCCCAGTCTCTTTTATTCACTCCTTGTCATCACCGTCTCTTTTTTCCCGGTTTTCACCTTGAGCGGGCAGTCGGGACGGATGTTCAAGCCCCTGGCCTTTACCAAGACCTATGCCATGGGAGCGGCCGCCTTTCTCTCCATTACCCTGATCCCGGTACTCATGGGTCTTTTTATCCGGGGTAAAATCAGACCGGAGGAGAAGAACCCCATCAACCGCATGCTGGCCTTTATCTACCTGCCGGTGGTTGATATAGTCCTTAAATGGCGCAAGAC
>CAZZJP010000090.1:0-7965 GCA_964654555.1 uncultured Desulfobulbia bacterium | reverse complement strand
TAATCATTTTCGTCTAAAAATGTTTCCACAATACAATTTTTGGTTCCACGATAAAGATCACATAAAGTAGGACGCTCTGGATCACGATTAAGAAACTCCGTCATCAGATATTTTTTCTGATTGAAATCATAGGAGATTTTGTTAGGTGTATTCTGGTGAACTATGACTTCCTGCTGCTCAGGGCCGCCCAGTCTCATTTTCACCATATTTTGTTCTTTTAATTTTTTTAACTCTTGCGCGTGTGGTTGATCCATTGGCATCTCCCTTGTAATAAAAAAATCCTTGCCGTTAATTTCGAATTTATAACACTTTACGGTTAATTCATTAATTTTTGTAACTATTTAGCTAAGGCGGATAACCTGCCCTAAACTATGAACTGTAACTGTTTAGATGTGCCCGAGATGTGGTTGATAATGCTGTCCAGCTATACATACGTATGCTGGACGGCATTATCAGCCGCAGATTGGGTGCAGCTAAATAGTTACTAATTTTTTTGTAAAGAGTATCAAAGGAATAGGGCTTCCCTAAAAAATCATCCATTCCCATTTTTAAATATTCTTGTTTCGCTTCTAAGTTACCTGTCAATGCCATAATGGGAAAGTATTTCAGTTTACAGCGCATAATTTTTGTGGCTTCAATACCATTCATTATCGGCATATCAATATCCATCAGGCAAAGATCATATTCACCTTCATTTATTTTGGCTTGTTCAACAGCCTCCTGGCCATTCGAGGTCATGTCAAATTCAAATCCCCAATATTCCATTAATTTGCCAACCAATAGTTGCAGAAACCTATCGTCTTCCGCTATTAAAATTCTCATAATAAAGTTAATTCCCTGCTGCCGATATGGATGCCGCTCCATGAACAAACACGAGTCGACAGTCCTTTGTCCCGTTGTTAATGATTCTGATTCATACCGCTATTGTCCACTGGTTGGTGAGTTCTTGAAAATCCTGGCCGTCAGGCGTTTCATATTGCGGCGCACCGCCTCCAGACCTTGAAGATTAAGGCCGGCCCCATAGGCGATATTATCCGCCATCTCCTGAGTCATGAAATCATCGGGGCCGTGGGCATCTGAATCCAATACCAGATCAGCCCCGCTGGCGGCTGCCAGACGGACGATATGGCCATTGGTCAGACAATGGCCCTTGCGGCCCGATATTTCAATGAATACCCCCTTGGCCGCGGCAAGTTCCATTTCTTCGGCGCTGATGAGGCCGGGATGGGCCAGAATATCCACTTGTGCCTCAATGGCGGCCAGATTAGTGCCGGGGGCTACCGGTTCAACAATTGTCTCGCCGTGCACCACCACCAGCTGAGCCCCCAGTTCACGGGCCTGGGCGGTGAGCCTGGCAATCAGGGGCGGCTGGACATGGGTCAACTCAATACCGGCAATCATCCGGGTGGTGGAATGACGGTTCCAGTCAGCCGCGGCCCGTACTATACGGGGAATGATGAAATCGAGATTCGAGGAGTCGGCGTGATCGGTAATGGCCATGGCCTCATAGCCCATGACCTCAACCCGGCGCAGATGCTCCGAAGGTACTAACTCGCCATCGCTGAAAAAGGTGTGTGAGTGAAGATCAATCATGTTGGCCTCTTAATGAATGCTGGCAGGCCTCGGTAATCGTGATATCGACAAGATCACCAGGATTTAAAGAGGCGCTGCTTTTAAAATTTACGGTATGATTGGCGGCGGCCCGGCCGCTCCATTGTCCTGGGTTGTGGCGGCTTTTACCTTCAACCATCACCTCCTGAACCCGGCCCACATATTCTTTATTACGCTCTGCCGCGATGCGGTTTATCTCCTCCTGTAGAAGGGATAAACGGCGGCTCTTGACCTCCTCCGGCAATTTATCGGCAAAAGCGGCGGAACGGGCCTGGGGCCGGTCGGAATATTTGAATGAATAGGCCCCGTGATAGCGTATATCCCGCACCAGATCCATGGTGGCCTGAAAATCCTCTTCAGTTTCACCGGGGAAACCAATAATGATATCAGTGGTGAGGGCAATATCCGGCCGGACGGCCCGTAAAGCGGCGGCCCGATCCCGATAATGCTCAATAGTGTAGTGACGATTCATCCGTTTCAGAACCTTATTGGAACCGGATTGCACCGGCAGATGAAAATGAGGGCAGAGAATGTCAAGCTCGGCAAAGCACTGGATCAGATCATCATTCAAATCCTTGGGATTGGAGGTAGTGAAACGCAGTCTTTTAAGACCATCCACTGCTGCCGTCTCCCGCAGCAGGGTAGAAAAATCCACTTTCAGCCCCAGATCATGGCCATAGGAGTTGACGTTTTGCCCCAGCAGGGTGATCTCTTTAACCCCGTGGCTGACCAGATGGCGGATTTCAGCCAGAATATCCGTCATTTTGCGGCTCACCTCCCGGCCCCTGGTATAGGGAACCACACAATAGGTACAGAAATTATTACAGCCCTGCATAATGGTTACGAAACGTTTATGGGCCGGGCCGCGGCGCATATCAGGCAGATAAGGCGGGATCTTAAAGTCCGCTGACTGGTTCACCGCTGTCTGCCGCCGGCGGCTGGATTTTATTTTGGCAATTAACTCCGGCAGCTTATAGATATTCTGGGTGCCAAGCACCAGGTCAACATACGGCAGCCGGGCCAGGAGTTTATTCCCCTCCTGCTGGGCCACGCAGCCCGCTACCCCGATAATCATCTCCGGTCTCCGGCCCTTCAACTGTTTCAGAGTGCCCAGCAGGCTGAAGGCCTTCTGCTCGGCCTTCTGACGGATACTGCAGGTGTTTATCATGACAATATCGGCCTCCAGGAGGCCGGGAGCCGGGCGGCAGAATTCAGCAAGAAGCTGGGCCATGATCTCCGAATCGCGATCATTCATCTGGCAGCCGAAGGTCTCAATATGAAAGGAGAGAGGCCGCATTATATATTCCCCGGCCGATTGCTGTCGTATAGTTTACGGAAGGCGGCAAGACGCCGCTCCACCTCCGGGGCCAGCTTGATTTTATATAGTTTGGCGTACTCGGCCGCCATGCGGTGGGTATTAAACACCGGGCCGTTCAAGGCGATATTCATGACGCATTTATCAATTAATTCATGGCGGCAGGTTTCATCGTAAAATGTTTTTAATATCCGGGGAAAAAGGCTGTAAAAAGAGTCTGAATCCTCGGTAAAGAGGAGGGTGCATAAATCTTCGCTTAAACAGGCGTTGGATATCTCACATTCCCGGCCGAACTTCCAGCCGGTGCGGCCCTGATTATAGCCCTCCACCCACCAACCGTCCATGGTACTGATATTCGGCACCCCGTTCAGAGCTGCCTTCATACCGCTGGTACCGCTGGCCTCTAAAGGGCGCTTGGGGCTGTTGAGCCAGGCGTGTACCCCGGCCACCATCATCTTGGCTATGGCCATATCGTAGCCGGGGATGAAGATAAGTTTAATGAGGCCGTCTGACTTTTCGTAGAGCTTCTTCTGGGTATCAATAATATTTTTAATAATATGCTTGCCCGGTTCATCGGCCGGATGGGCTTTACCGGCAAAGACAAAATTCACCGGCCAATTATTATTTTTGACAATCCCGGCCAGACGGTCAATATCCTCAAAGACCAAATTTGCCCGTTTGTAGGTAGAGAAACGGCGGGCAAAGCCAATGGTCATCACCCTTGGACTCAACTCTCGCTCAGAATCTTTGAGGTGTGAGAAAAAATTAGGCGGATCAATCCAGGTCGTGTGCATTTTCTGACGATGCTCAATGAGCATTTGGTTTATAAAATCAATCAATTTTTCGGTGTCCGTCTGCCAGGCCTGCTCAAGATAGGTGCGGAATTTATCGTTATTTTTAAGATCGTTAGCTCTGGCGAAGACCCCTGGATTCTGGCGCCAGTCCTTAAACTCCGGGAAGATGTCAAATAACTCCGCCTTGGCGGTGCTGATCCAGGTAAGATGGTGAACCCCGTTGGTAACGGCCTTGATCTTGTGGGCGTATTGCGGGAATTGCTTTTGGGTAACTAAACGGTGCATACGGCTTACGCCATTGGCAGCCCGGTTAATTTTCATGGCGAGAGAGGTAAAATTGAAAAACTCGGGATTCTCGCCTTCCTCGGCCAGAAGCTCCAGAATACGGTTACAGAAAGGGTGGCCGATTTCAGCGTACATATCCCGGTAGAAACGATCATGGCCCGCTTTAACCGGGGTGTGAATGGTATAAACAACCCAGTTGGCAGCGAGTTTAGCCGTCTCCAGAATCTCCTGATCCGTACTTTTCATCATATAGTCATCGCCCAGTTTCTCCTGCAAATATCTGGCGATGAGATGGAGAACTACGGCAACTCCATGCTGTTCATTAAGATGAATAGTCTTTGAGGTAATATTCAAGGCCTTCATCACCGGCAGTACACCGGCGCCCAGCAGGCGGCGCTGGATGGCCTTGGCTCTTTCCGAACGACTCTCATAAAGATGCTGGGCGGCTTTGCGAATCCATTCAGGGGCGGAAGGCAGGCTGTAATCAAGCAGAATTTCAGGCACAAAATAACTAAGATCATTGGCGGCCTCCAGCTTCATCCATAGATTGCCAGCCACCTTAATCTGCTTGCCGCGATCAAAAAATGGTATCTCTATCTGGAGGGGTTTCTGTGGATCAGCCGGGTTTTTTAAGAGATAGAGGTGGGGAGTTTCTTCCGGCCGCCATTGAGTGGCATGGGCGATCTGACCGGCCTCGGAATCCACCAGCTGTGAGAAATAGCCCTTACGGTAAAGCAGGGAGATGCCAAGCGCGGGCAGATGGCAGTCGGCATAGCTTTTTAAGGTATCACCAGCCAGAACCCCGAGACCGCCGCTGTAATTGGGAATTTTCGCAGGGCCGTATAATATCTTGTCATTAAACTTACTGACCAGTTTATTTTCGTGATCAAATATATTTATTTCCCGCAAGACATCTTTGACCGGGTTATAGACATCATTGTCAGCCCCTATCTCCATACTGACATGAGTCACCGATTCTCCTTCGGCAGAAGTCAACCCGGCCCAAACCTCTTTCAGCACCTTGGAGCTGACTCCGAAAAATGTACCGAATTCATTGGAAGCCAGCATCTGGCTGAGAATTTTATGACTGTCTAATTCAGGCTCTATATATGACATGATATAAACACTTTTGTTGAAATATTGATAAGATGCTGAAAACCGTATTATTAACCTCGGCCCCTGGATGGCGGGGGTAGGGATTCGATTATCTGGACTGGAAACAGTTTATATGAAAGTCATCTGTCAAGGATATTGGCTTTGCTACGAGTTTCATGTTTTGTTGTGTCCGGGTTGACCGGGCATGGCTGCTACTAAAAATAGTAACCTATTTAAGTCGTTTCGTAAATTCCATTATGTAGGAGAAGTTTTAGCGTTAAACGCCCGCCCTCTGTTAAAATATGGTTAAATATTAAAAAAATGATAAAAATATGTTGTCTTTTCAAAGCGTTTTCTATAATCTATATTTTTTCTAAATAAATGAAATGATTTTATCAAAAAAAGGAGGGGGATAATGCTTAAAAAATATTCTGGAACCATCGTGCTTTTTACCTTTGCTATGTCTTTTTTGTTATTGGCCGGAGGGTGCAGTCAACATAAAATTCAATCGACTCCTCCAGCCCCGGCGTTATCAGCGGTTTCTCCCGCACAACATGAGGCTCCAACGGTCACTACTCCTCCCGGCTCCGAAGAATCTCTGAGTACTCCTGCCCCCAAGCCGGTTCATTCATTTACCATCCTTGAAGGACGTACCACCGGCCCCATGCTGCCGGTATATTTTAATTTTGACCGCTCAAATATCCGCAAGGATCAAGTAAGCAGAATTGAAGGCAACGCCCAGTATTTAAGGAATAACAATCAAGCCACAATTGTCGTGCAGGGCAATTGTGATGAACGGGGTACCAGTGAATATAATATGGCTCTCGGTGAGAGAAGGGCGCAAAGCGCCAAAAGGTATCTAATCAATCTTGGTGTCAATCCTGATCGAATTACCACCATCAGTTTTGGCGAAGAAAAACCGCTTAATTATGGCCATGACGAACTGGCTTGGTCTCAAAACAGACGGGATGATTTTGTCCAGAACCAATAATCCTGCCGCCTGGCGCGGTTTGCTGTTTTTGAAATAGATGTGCCGCTTAACCTGAACATGTAACTTTACAACTAATTTTTTTAAGGACTAAAATGAATTTAAACTTCCGTAACAAGTCGATCATTATCGCCTGCTGCTTTATCTGTTCGTTAATCTTGATTAAACCAGTATTTGCCGCTTCAACTCTCAAGATAGGTGTTATAAGTATTCAAAAGGTTATTGATAACTCTAAAGCTGGACAGCGGGCTCGTAAGGTACTGGAGGCTAAACAGAATGAATTACAGCCCAAACTCATGAAAGAAAAAAAGGCCTTGGAAAAAGAGGCTAATGATATCGAGAAAAAGAGCTCTGTCTGGAGCGCTGATAAAAAACGGGCAACTGAACGTAACTATCAAAAGAAGATGCGGGCTTACCAGATAAAGGTTAATGACGCCCAATATACCATGAAGCGGTTACAGAAAAAAGTTCTAAACCCTATTTTCAAACAATTACAGGCGGTAATTAATAAGGTCGGCAGAACAGAAGGCCTGAGCCTGATCTTTGAAAAATCAAAGAGCAACGGTCTGTTATACGCCGACAGTAAACTTGACGTAACCAGTGTAGTCTTAAAGAAAATGAATGCGGAGACTGAAGCCGATAAGTAGACAGTTCCGGCGGTTGGTGTTTCTATACATCGCACTGAATAGTTTGTTTTTTTAATGGCCTCCTTTTTAGTTAAGGGAGGCCATTTTTTTATGCCCTTTCGTCCATGGGCACAAAACATACCAGCACCATACCCGGCACCGAGGCCAGAAAACTGATCCCAAAGAAAGCCCCATATCCCACCCAGGCGGTAACAAAGCCGCTAACCGTCCCGGCATATAAGCCACTGAGTCCCATGAGCCCGGTACCTATGGCATAATGGGAGGCCTTGAAATCATTGCGGCAGATTCGCATGAGGTAAGTCATTAATACTGCCGTGCCCAGCCCCCCGGCGAACTGATCAAAGGCGTGAGTTACCACTACCGCGGTCATTTGAATCATAGACAAGGGCAGGGGAGCGGGGTTGGCGGTGTTCAGCGCCAACATGCCGCTCAGGTAAAAGGCCAGGGCCATATACACCAGGTTGGTAATATTCTGCAACAGAAGAAAGGGCCATATCATCTTCCTTAAACCATAGCGGCCAATGGCCCACCCCCCGCACATAGCTCCAAGAATGGAGGCAGGCAGGCCAATACCGGCCGAAATCCAGCCATACTGAAGTTTAAGCCCCAGATCTACCATAAAGGGAATATACATGGTGGACAACATGTATTCTCCGGCTCGAATTGAAATAATAAAGGCCAGAATTACGCCGATACGCGGCCGGTCGACAAAGGTCAAAAATGAGCGGGCATAAAAATTATCCGGATTGGCGGTTATAAGCCGGCGCAGCCGTCTTCTCCCAAACCAGACAAAAATAAGAGCACTGAAAAGGGCGATGTTAATGAGGCCAGGGACACTCAGATGGTTAAAAAATGGGATGGTCAGGTGAATCCGTCTCTCAATGAAAGCATTGGTCAGCAGCATCCGGAGAAGCAGGATAACCCCGGCGGTAAGCAGAATCCAGCGGCTGATAGCCTTGAGATTATTATAAGCGCCGGGGGAACGTCTGGGCCGCGGCTTTTCACAATGAGGCAAAATCACCAGGTTGACAATGAGGAGAAGAAACATCAGAATATCGGCGCTCATAAAGGCGGCCCGCCAGCCGTAAAGCGCGCCAATGGTGGCGATAACGCCGCTGCCCGTCATCATGGCGATACGATAGGCCATAACTCGATAGCCTAAGTAACGGGCCTGAGCGTCAATATCAAGGGCCTCCATGTAAAAGCCGTCAATGGCTATATCGTGGGTGG
>CAZZJP010000089.1:0-7989 GCA_964654555.1 uncultured Desulfobulbia bacterium | reverse complement strand
TTTTCCATCTCCATTTGGCGCAGCTCCGCCAATTCCCGGCTGGCAGCCGACCACTGCTCATAGAGAGCAGCCACCCGCTCCCGCAGGGGCCAAAGCTCACCAGCCAGATCAATAAAGTCCAGATGAGATGCTGAATTAAGCAACTGTTGATGATCGTGCTGACTGGCAACACTAAGCAGATATTCAGTAATTTTCGTGATCAGGCGGGCGGTGGCCAGACTGCCATTGACATAAAAACGGCTCTTCCCCGAGGACGACAGGATGCGTTTAATTAATAGCTCACTGCCAGCTTCCAGCCCCATGGTTGTCAACTCCCGGCGCAGAGGGGAGGTCTCCGGCAGCGCGAACAGGGCCTCCACCTCGGCCTGACCAGCTCCGGCCCGCACCCAGGAAGACGAAGAGCGGCGGCCGGAAAGTAGGGCGATGGCCTGCAGAACAATAGATTTACCGGCCCCGGTTTCACCGGTCAGAACAATGAGACCATGCTCCATAATCAGATGGAGTTCCTCAATTAGAGCCAGATTTTTTATTTTAAGTTCCTTGAGCATAGCTTCTCACTTGCTGAACCTGCTTTATGGTGTAAATTATAATAACTATAATGAATGCCATCGACAATATATCCTGAAATTATACAATAGCCCAAATGAATATTCTAAAAAAGCCGTTCTTCCTTTTCAAAGGACTACTGATAACCAGCCTCATTGCCGCCTTTATTCTGCAACCCTGCCTGCCATGCCGGGCCTTTTCCGTCGGCGAAGAGAAAAAGGTGGGGGAGAAACTGCTGAGCATGGTGCGGACGCAGTTCACGGTAATTGACGACCCCGATATCAGCCAGTACATCAACGATCTGGGCCAGAGGATACTTAAAGTCGCAGGCCCACAATACTTCAAATACCATTTCTTTGTCATTAAAAATAACGCTTTTAACGCCTTCGCCGCCCCTTCAGGCCTGATCTTCATCCACTCCGGACTGATAGAGGCCATGGACAACGAGGGAGAACTGGTCAGCGTTATGGCCCATGAGTGTGCCCATGTAACCTGCCGTCATATCTCACGCCAGATTGAGCAAAACAAGAAAACCGGCATCGCCACCACCGCTCTGCTCATTGCCGGTATCGCCCTGGGCGGCGGCGCCCTCTCCCAGGCCCTGATCGGCGGTTCCATGGCCGCCAACGCCTCCATGCGGCTCCATTTCTCCCGCCAGGACGAGGAGGAGGCCGACCGTCTGGCCTATAAATGGATGCGGGCCATGAATATGAACCCGGCTCCCATGGCCGCCATGCTCAAGAAGATGTACCGCCTGAGCGCCTATCAGATGGCTAATGTACCGCCCTATCTCCTCTCCCACCCCGTGCCGAAGAGCCGCCTGGCATATATTGACGACATGCTGCTTTCTGCTCCGCCCCATAAATACCCACCCCGGGACGATTTCGCCTTTCTGCGTGTTAAATACCGCCTCATGGCCAAGACCATGGATACCGAAAGCCGCCGGGTTCTCTATACCCGGCAGGCGGCCAAAGCCAAAGAGCCGGTCAGGATTTTCGCCAGCTACGGCCTTTATCTGTTAGACCTTGAAAATGGCGAATATGGCGCGGCCCAACAGGCCTTAAACAAGGTAATAGAAGCCTATCCCCATAAGTCGATTTTAAAAACCGACTTAGGAATTATCTTCTACCGCCAGGGACGTTATCACCAGGCCTTGAAGTATGACCGGCAGGCCCTGATGGCAAGCCCGGATGACGCCTGGAGCAAATACAACATGGCCGAAACCTTAGGGCGACTCGGTGACAAGCAGCAGGCGGAAAATCTCTACCGCCAGTTGCTGATACAGGTTCCGGAATACGCCAAATTACATTTTCAACTTGGCAAGCTGCTGACAGACGGGGGCCATAGCGGCGAGGGACATTATCAATTAGGAGTGTTCTTCTGGCTGAACGGCGATCATAAAAACGCTAAATACCATTTAAAGATGGCGGAAAAGGATCGCACCAGCAGCCCGCAGACCATCAAAAAGGCCAAAAAGGAATTAAAGAGGATAACCGCCATAGAAAATTACAATTAATTATCCTTTGCTTACCTTGCGGATAGCCATCACCGCGAAATCACGGAAGAGCCGCACTGTTTTGATACGGCTCTTATCTAACAAGGGCCGTTCCCGGCGGCGGTCAAGATAGATGAGGCCAATGCCCTTTTTATCGAGACAGATGGGGAATAAATAGACGTTACGATCCTTGACCATATATTGAAAATTATCCGGAAAGGCCTGGGGTTTATTGGCCGGAATCATCATATCCTTGCCCAGCTTCAAGGACTGGGGAATGGCAAACTGGGTGGAGGTGATAACGTGCTCAAATTTTTTGACGACCTCGGGCTCAATGTCGCCCAGCCCAAAACGTCCCATGAGGGAGACCCTGCTGGGCTGAACATTAATAATAGCCAGAATCACCCGGTCAAAGCCGATTCCTCGGTAAAGGCCTTCGAGGAGATTGACATAAAACTCATTGAGATTAAAGGGGCCCATGAGGGTCTCAGTGAGCTCGCGGATAAAATCATTCACCGATTTATCCTTGCTTATGGGCAGTTCATTTAGTTCATGCACCACGTCCACAGGCCGAAGGTCATCAACAGAACCGTTCTCAGAGGCAGCCCTGCCGACCTCAGCCGGTTTTTTGGTTGACAATATACCGTTCTTGATATTTTTTTCGGCATTCCGCAGCCGGCCGCGAATTTTAAGTTTATTTAAGCCGTAACGAATGGAATCGGAGATATCCTCCGAAATCGCCACGCATTCATTGAGTTTGGCCACCACCTCCTCGGCGTCAACGGAAAACATCTCACCATATCTGTCAAGCAGGGCCTCCATATCCCCGCCCTCACAAAACCTGTCCACAAAATTATTGGAGAAATTGGCCAGATTAGTCAGATAGCCATCGGCATCATACTTATCACGAGGCATTTGCGGATCATTATCCATGCCCATGGTGACCTTATTGGAAAGATTCCAGAATTTAGCCACCTCTTCGCCAATCTCCCGCAGGGTAATATCCCCCAGCACTGCCCGGGCGGCCCCATCCTCCGACATGCCGTTTTTGACTTTATTTTCAATATTTTTATAGTCATCGGGCAGATAAAGACAGATTATAATCTTGCCCAGATTATGTAAGAGGGTGCAGATAAAGGCCTCTTCCGGGATAATATTAAGATTCTTTTCAACGGCCAGGTCACGGGCCTGAAGACCGCTTAGAAACGACCTCGTCAGCAGCTTGCTGATGCTGTCCTTATCAACCCCGGACTTTATAAATTCCTCAAAGAGGGCAATGGCCGTAGCCAGATCCCGCACCGCGTCAAAGCCCAGGATAGTTACCGCCCTGGAGATCGAATTACAGGGACGGCCAAGGGAGTAATAGGCGGAATTAACCACCTGCAACACCTTATTGGTAAGGGAATAATCCTTCAGAATTACCCTGGACAATTCAGCGGCAGCGGAACGACTGCTGCAGGTAAGTGAAATAAGTTCCTGGACATTATGGGACATGGCTGGCAGCTCACTCATATTTATCATGGCAAATATTTCAGCAAGCCGCCCAGATGGGGTATTTTTGCGCTCTTCCGTCATAAATTTCAGATCAGTTTCTTTTTTTTTGGGGGGAGACGTATTTAATAATAATGCCATTCAATTTCCGAGAAAGCAAGGAGAAGGCAGAGAGAATATTTATCTTTTTTGATTTTTTTCACTTAATTTACCTTGTCTTATGCTAATCTCATAGAATGCAGTCAGTTATAAATAATCGGCAATATTTTACCAAGGAGTAGAAAAATGACCGACTGGATCATTACCCTGCACGACAAAACTATCAGGCATTTCACCATCTCAGCCGGACAGAATCTTTCCATCGGCCGGGGCCTGGATTGTGACATCACCATTGACAACAAGGCCGTCTCACGGCGCCACGTCTCCCTTGCCTTCCTGAACGGCATATATTTCGTTTCCGACCTGGGAAGCACCAACGGCACCCTGGTAAACGGCAGAAAAATCACGGTGGATGAACCGGTCACCGAAGAGGATAAAATAGAATTCGGCAAATTCACTCTCTCGCCCGCCGTCGGCAAAGAGAATAAGCCGGGAGCAGGCGCCTCCGCCGCCGGTAACTTAGACATGAATGACGAGACTATTTTTGTCAAAACCCAGACAACGGTTAATTCAGGGAAGACCTTCCAGCCCAAGACCAGCGGCCCGTATCTCACCGTTGTCCAGGGCGGCGGCCAGCCGGACAAATTAACACTCCATGGCAAAAGCAGCATCAAAATCGGTAAGTCCAAGGACTGCGATCTCATCGTCAAGGGCTGGTTCATCGCCCCGGCCCAGTGCTATATTATAAAACAGGACAAGGGCTATTGTCTGATTCCCCAGAAATCATGGGCCGCGACCATGGTCAACGACACCAAGACCAGCCGGGAACGGCCGCTACGGGCCGGTGATATTATAAAAATCCGGCAGAATATTATCCGCTTTGATTAGAGATGCTTACCAGCCTGATGAAACAATTAAAGGGCGGTACCCCGGCAGCCCAGGACAACCGCGGCCCAAAGCCGGCAGCCGATAAACCGGCCTGGCAGCCCGGCGATATTATTCTGGAACGTTACCGGGTAGACGAAGTCCACGGCGGCGCCATGGGCCGGGTCTATATCGCCTGGCATCTCGGCTGGAATATTCCCGTGGCTATCAAGGCTCCAAGGCCGGAAGTGCTGGCAGTGCCCGAAGGTATCCAACGAGTCCTCACCGAGGCCGACAGCTGGGTAAGAATGGGGATGCACCCTAATATTGCCACCTGCTTTTATGTTCTCAATATAGACGATATCCCCTATCTTTTTATTGAATATGTCAACGGCGGCGATCTCCAGGAGTGGATAAAAAGCGGCCGCTGCCGTGACCAGCGCACCAATATCTCCCTCGCCGTCCAGTTTTGCCACGGCATGGAGTTCACCCACAGCAAGGGCATTATTCACCGGGACATCAAACCCCAGAATATTCTGCTCACCAAAAACGCCCTTTTAAAGATTACCGATTTCGGTATTATCCAGATTAGAACCGGCGGCAATACAGGGGCTGAATTTTCCACTGGCCAGGCCGGGCCGGAAGTTACGGCAGGTTTTCGCGGTACTCCGGGATACGCCTCCCCGGAACAGTTGCGCGACGCCCACCTAATTGACCGACGTAGCGATATATTTTCCTTTGGAATCTGCCTCTGGCTCATGTTCTGCGGCCGCAAACCCTATGCTAATAATGCCGTGCATACCCCGGCTGTTTTCTCCGGCAGCGAGTTCAAGCTCCACCCCGCCTTAAAAAGGATACTTCTTAAAGCCGCGGCCTTTGAGCCGGCAGAGCGCTACCAAAACTTCAGCGCCCTCCGCCATGATCTGAACCAGGCCCATATTGACTTATTCAAAGTTAGCTGCCCCTATATGCAGATTAATTTCGATGACATTCAGGCCGAAAATTTAAATAACCGCGCCGTTTCCTGCCTGGAACTGGGCCGCAAGCGGGAGGCGGCCAACCTCTTGAATCGGGCATTGGACAATAACGATACCCTGCCAGAGGCCATTTACAATTTTACCCTGCTAAAATGGAAGGTGCAGGGGGCAAAGCCCGATTATCTGCTCCGTCAATTGGAGGCAGCCAAACAGAGACTGCCGCCGTCCGCCATAATTGACGCCCTGCAGCAGGCGATAAAATGCGACATCCTGGGGCGGGCCTGGCAACAGGATGATGAAGCCCGGAAGACCCAAAAATTCTTTCCGGAATACGCCCTCTGCCCGCCCCGAAATTCGGTGGATGTCTTTCGGGACGGCCAGACTCTCCTGGCCTCACGCAAGAATATCCAGTATCTTTTTAATGAGAACCGCCAGGCGGAGTGCTTCCAGTCCCTGCTCAAGGCCTGGGCCGGAATAGGTTTTCGGCGGGATAGGGTTTTTATAGATATTTACGAAAAATTATACCCCGGGGCAGCCTCTGGTGAGATTAAAGGCGTAATCAGAATCGCCACCATCCCGGCCCAGGAGGCAACCGCCAGGGGAATGCTCTATCTCCCCGGCCCCGGCAAGATTCTCTCGTTAAGTAAATCCGGCCGGGTCACTCTGCGCTCATACAGCCGCCGCACCAAAATAACCGCCTTAGGTAAATTCCATGCTGTACGAGCTACCGCCCTCAACCATGACGGTACCATGCTGGCTCTAAGCGGCAAAAACGGGGTTATAGATATTATTTCGCTGCCTGACGGCGATAAACGGCAATACAAAATTCAGGGCCGGGTTACGGCCCTGGCCTTCAGCCCGGACAATCAGCGGCTGAGTGCCGGCAGCGATACGGGCCTTATCCAGACCTTTAAGTTCTCCGGCGGCTCAACTCATCAAACTGAAGCCGCCCAAGCCGGCCCCGTCCGTTCCCTGATTTATTTCAATAAGGGCCTGGACTTCGTGACTGGCAGCGAGAACGGCACCATCCATTTCTGGGATCAGGACGGGGGCTGCACCAGGGTGGCAGCCGCCCATGCCATGCCGGTTAGCACCCTTGCCGCAGCCGCCAATGGTTTATCGTTTGTCTCCGCCGCCGCCGACCGGATCATCAAGGTCTGGGATCGGCAAAGCGGTCAATGCCGCGACACCATTCAGGCCCACGATGACCGGATAAACGCGGCCTTGATAACCGGAGACAACAAATATATAATAAGCGGCTGTGACGATGATTTAATTAAGATATGGGAGATCAAAGAGTCTTGCTGCAAGTATATTATGGACGGCCGGGGGGACGGTATCCGCAGCCTTTATCCCGGCCCCAGGCCCTATATTTTTCTGGCCGGCAGAAATGATGGCGCAATCGTAATCTGGATGATGATCTATGAACTTTGCTACGTTTAAAAAAAAATTAATGTTCTGGCGGCAACCGGAAATACAGTTTAGCGGCCGCACCGACACCGGCCGCCGCCGGGCGGCCAACGAGGACAGCTTCGCCGTCCTGCCCCGTCTAAGCCTGATGATGGTAGCCGACGGCATAGGCGGTCATAAGGCCGGTGAGGTCGCCAGCCGACGGGCGGTGGAAATAATGATTGATTTATTGAGCCCGCGGATATTGAGGGAGGTAAGGGGCAATCGGGAGGGAATCAAGCATCTGCTGATCAGCAGCCTGTGCCAGGTCAATGACAAAATAATGGCCATGGCGGCCGGTAATGAAAATTTATCCGGCATGGGTACCACCTTTATCGCCGCCCTAATTGATAACGGCTCTCTCTATACCTGCCATGTGGGTGATGTCCGGGCCTATATTGCCGGCCAAAACGGTCTGCGGCAGGTAAGCAATGACCATAGTTACGCCGCCGAATTCAAGCGCCGCGGAACAGACGCGGAGCAGATAGCACCGCCGGCCAACATTATCAGCCGAGCCGTGGGTTTCCCCTTTCACGAGGATCCGGAATGCCATTGTCTGCCGCTCTCCCCCCGTGAGCGGGTAACTATCTGCTCCGACGGGTTGTGGTCAATGGTCAGTGATGAGAAAATGGCCGCCATCATCAGTCAGGCGGCAAATCCCGAGGAAGCCTGCGCCGAATATATCAGGGCCGCCAATGAAAACGGCGGCAAAGATAATATAACCGCCGTTGTGGCCTATACCTGAATAACGCAATAGTTCACCGGGGTACTAAAACTGATGCTACCCAACGCTGTAACAGTTCACCAGTACCTTAGATCCGTTTGTTTCCGCCCTCGAGTCTGTACTCCCTGTACGTGAGAGGGCTGAAACGGACGGAGATGAGGTGCTGGTGAACTGTTACTGAATAACAGCGGATAGAACCGGCAGAACATCATCCAGCCCGAGACCAGAGAGCAAAAGACGTTTATGACGGCTCTGCTGACCGTGGGTCAAAGTGATACTGCTCTTGGGGATATGAAAGAGTTTGGCCAGAATTTTGATAATCTTGCCATTGGCCTTACCATCAA
>CAZZJP010000088.1:0-8003 GCA_964654555.1 uncultured Desulfobulbia bacterium | reverse complement strand
CTGTCTAATTCTTTGACTACATCGAGGGACATTTTTTTCTCTTTTTGTTAAATTTAAAATTCATTTTGTGAACAGGAAAATTTTGTCTGCTCACCCAAATTTTATAAGTTACAATCTGGTGGTTACTGCTGTTCTTAGACATCATGCTGAATAGTTTTACTTATAATATAGTTTTACTTATAATAATTACTTTAGCATAAAATGAAATTGGAAATGCAAAAAAATAGTCTGGCAGCGGAAAAATATCGGGGTGGCAATTTCTATTTTAGGAATAGTGGGTAAAAATACTTGCGTCGGCTGAGATTTAGGCTTGATTATATTTGATTTTACCGGTAAAAAATGCAAATGCAATCATTGCAGGGCAGTTTTCTCATTGCCACACGGCAGATGCCTGATCCGCGTTTCAGCCGTCAGGTGGTTTATATATGCGTCCATAGCGGGGAAGGAACCATGGGTGTGGCTGTTAATCAGCCTGCTCAGATATCCTTCTCCGAGGTTTTGCGTCTGGCCCAAATAGATGAAAAAGTGAAGAGGGACTGGCCGCCGGTTTATATCGGCGGCCCGGTTGAGATGGAACGGGCCTTTTTCCTGTATAGTTCTGACTATAATCTGGATAATTGCCTGATTGTGACCGCCCAGACCCGTATAACCAGCGATGGGCGGATATTGGCGGATATCGCGGCGGGGCATGGGCCGGAGTCCTTTCTGTTTATTCTTGGTTATGCCGGTTGGGGGCCTGGGCAGCTCGAAAATGAATTGAGCACGCAGGGCTGGCTGGTGCTGCCCGGCGATGTGGATATATTATTTAATACGCCTGATGATTTAAAATGGCGGCAGGCCGCGGAAAAATATGGTATCGATATCGCCTTATTTAATGATGAGCCGGGGTCGGCCTGAGCAGTTACACACTTTTTTATGCCCGTGCGGGTAGAGCTGTTACCGATAAGAGGACAAGAATGGTAGAAAATGAAAATATTTTTCGCTGCCGGGAATGTGGTTTTTGCTGTCACGGTGAAACCACGGTTTCCTTAGACGAAAAGGATCTGAAGCGTTTGGTGGACTATCTTAAAATGCCGTTTGCCGAGGTCATGAACAGGTATCTGCGCCAAAGCGGGCGGGTGGTACAGATGAAGACCGTTGACGGCCATTGTATCTTCTATAATGAAGGCTGTACCATTCATCCCGGTAAACCCTGGCGCTGTCGGCAATGGCCTCTGCATCCCTCTATTATGAGTGACCCGGCCAATTTTGAGACCATAAAACACTCCTGCCCCGGTATTCCAAAAAATATCAGCTATGAAGATTTTCGGCTAAAATTAAGTGAACTCATAGCCGGGGAGGGGGATGAAGATTGAATTGTTGGTAGTAGGTAAAACTAAGCAGGATTATCTTGCCGCTGGTATTGATGATTATCAGCGGCGTCTGCGGCCATATTGCCCCTTGTCTATTAAGGTCGTCAAGGAAAAACGCGGCAGACTGCCGGATAATGCCCGGCTGCGGGAAGAGGGCGAAAAAATAATATCCCTGGCGTCCAGGGGAGCTTTGCTGGTTGTTTTAGATCCTGGCGGCCGCCAGTTAAGTTCTGAAGGGTTAGCGCTTGATATAGGGCGCTGGCGGGATATGGGGAAGCAGTTGATCGCCTTTGTCATCGGCGGCCCTCTGGGGTTGTCTGCTGAGGTGAGGAGACGGGCCGAGTTGACTATTTCCCTCTCCCGTATGACCTTCACTCACGAGATGGCCCGCCTGCTTTTTTTGGAGCAGCTCTACCGGGCCTTTACTATTCTGGCCGGCAGTAAATATCATAAGTGAGCTTAGGGCTTGTTCCTCAATAATCTTTACATCCTGCTTGTCTTTTTTGCCGTCCTCTGCGTTGCACAAACGGTTACATAGTTCAATTATGCTCCCGTTTGTACGCCTTGATTATGACAAAAAATCCTACGCAATATTGTAAAGTTTATTTCGTCACAAGTCCTTAGTTCTGTCAGGCCGTCTCCACCCTCTTGACCCCGGGCACCTCAGATTTTAAGAATTTTTCGATGCCGTTTTTGAGAGTGGCCTGGGACATTGGGCAACCATCGCAGGCTCCAGTGAGCTGCACCTTTACAATCCCGTCATTTGAGACATCAATAAGGGCTACATCGCCGCCGTCATTCTGTAATGTGGGCCGTATTTTGTTAAGGGCGGATTGAACCTTATCTCTCATTTTTACTCCTTATGCTGCGGTTGTAAAATTTTATGCCAGGCCGATTTCGGCGAGGAGGTCTCTAGCACAGGTAAATAAATCCTCGGTGGCCGCCGCGCTTCTCGCCTCCACGTAGAACCTTACCTTAGGCTCAGTACCTGAAGGCCTGATCATCAGCCAGCTGCCGTCGTCTAAAATTATCTTGTGGCCGTCAATATTAATTATCCGTTCAATAAGGTGTTTTTTGTCGCCTACCTTTAGTGAGGTGCCGGGTTGATATTTGTTGAGCTGAGCCAGGGTATCTAAAAGGACGTCTCCCTTTTGGCTTACTGAGACGCTGTCTTTGGCCGGGAAATAATAACCATATTTTTCCTGAAGTTCAGATAGGTAAGCGCCGAGGTTTTTATTGGTGCTTAATATCAGGTCGAGGGCCAATAACAGGCCGATATAGGCATCTTTTTCCGGGGTGTGGCCGCGGACGGTCATGCCGTCTGATTCCTCAAAACAGACCAGGGCCTTGTTGATGACCGGCTTAAACTCTTTAAATCCTACCCGGGGCTCAAAAATTTCTTCATGAAAGGACTTGGCGATGGCGTTGACAAAATTGCTGGTGGCGACGGTTTTAGCCACCATTCCCTTCAGGCCCTTTTCCTCGTGCAGGAAATGATAACCCATGGCTCCAAAATGGTTCATGTCTATTTCTGTTGTGCCGTCGGTAAAACGAATACGGTCGGCATCCGGATCCATGATTACTCCCAGTTTTAAAGGCTCTTGACGCTGCGCCAGGGTGCTTTTGACTCTGGCTATATTGGCGGCGGTAGGTTCCGGCGCGATGCCGCCAAAAGTGGGGTCGGCTGACGTCCGAAAAAAGGTGAGGGACTCAGGCTGATAGTTAAGAAAAAAATCTTTAATGCTGGATTTGGAAGAGCCGTGTACGCAGTCCACTGTTACCGCGATGTCAGCCCGGCCGTTAAGGCGCTTCAGTATTGCATCGTAGTCGAGATTGTGGGAGGCTTTACCCTTCCGGACTAAGGACTGCCAGTGGCCCATGGCGTTGCAGGGGTGTTGGAGGTCATTATCTGCCGTGGCGCGGGGTACGCTCCCCTGTTTGATCAACTTATTGGCTTGCCGGGTGATATAGTCGGTAATGACGGGCTGGGCCGGGCCGCCGTCGGCGGCGTTGAATTTAAAGCCGCCATAATCCAGCGGGTTATGGCTCGGGGTGAGATTGATAGAACAGGCTGCTTTGAGTTCAAGGACGGCGGCCGAGAGGATGCCGGTGGTAGCCTCGGCCGCGTAATGGATGGTGAAACCGCTGCCGGTGAGGACAGCGCTGATGGCTTTAGCGAATACCTCATTGCCGAAACGGTTGTCAAATCCTAAGACAACACCGCGTTTCCGGGCCTCGTCTATATCCATGACCCCCAGGTTAGCCCTCAGGGCAGGTGAGTCCGCCGCCTCAAGATACATATCGACAATGGCCATGGTGACCTGCTGGACGGATTTAATAAACAAATCCTTGCCTATAATCCCCCGCCAGCCGGAGGTGCCGAATTTTATCCGGTTCAGCGGCTGGCCCTGGTTGGTGGTTATTTCGTCTAAAATCAGGTCATAGACACGGTTAATTTTGTTTTGAATATATATATGAGCCTGGCTCTTAGGCGGATGCTGGTTGCGCAGAGCTACCAGTTCTTTCAGCAGGGCGAAATAGTCTCTTTCTGCGTGATTCTTGGCGGTAAAGTATAATCTGAATAAATCGTCAGTATGTCCAAGGTCTCCCATTTCGGCATATCCTTTTTCTGTAAGTTAAGTAATAACTATATCGGGTGATTGCCTGGATGGTTACGCCATAGAACTAAGGGTAATTTCAGAGCTCTGCCTGAATAGTTACGAATTTCAGTGGTTATTGCTGCTTTTAGACATCACGCTGAACAAACATTTTATAAACTATAATCGGCACTATACCTTATAATGCCATAAATATTGCAAGAACAAAATAACCCCGGTAGAAAAAGTGTGTTTTTTTTTTATTTCGGGAAAGAAGGTTGCCGGAAAAGCAACAATATTATATATATAACATTTTAAGATGATTTAAAATTATTATGGTAGATTACTTTTAGGTAGAAACAGTTATATCCGCTGGCTGGATATAACGGAAAGAACGAGAAGGCAAAAACTTTAAACATGAAGGCCGTTGCCGGGCTTGATGATGCCCCGTGGGTGACTTTCATAAAAATCTCTGAATAAAAAGTTCTAAAAGAGGAGAGGTAGATGACTATAAAACATGATGAGGCTTTAATTCTTTGGTTTGATGAAATCGGTATAGAAGATGTACCCATGGTGGGTGGCAAAAATGCCTCCCTTGGTGAGATGTATCAGCATCTCACTGCCAAGGGAGTGGCGGTTCCTCATGGCTTTGCTATTACCGCCTATGCCTACCGCTATCTCTTGAAGGCTGCCGGGGTGGAGCAGGCCATTAAAGATGCCCTGGCCGGCCTTGATACCTCTGACATGAGAAATCTCCAGGAGCGGGGTGCCAAGGTGCGGCATATTATCGAGACTGCCGAATTTCCCGATGATCTGCGCCAGGTTATTGCCGAGGGGTACGCCAAGATGGAGGAGGAATACGGCAAGAATGTTGACGTGGCGGTTCGTTCCTCAGCCACGGCTGAAGATCTGCCGGATGCCTCTTTTGCCGGTCAGCAGGAAACCTATCTCAATATTCACGGTATGGACGCTCTGATCCATAACTGCCGGAGGTGTTTTGCCAGCCTCTTTACCAACCGGGCTATTTCCTATCGTCATGACAAGGGCTTTGGTCAGTTTGACGTCTATCTCTCTATTACCATTCAGAAGATGGTGCGCAGTGATTCAGCCTCTTCCGGGGTTATGTTTTCCATTGATACTGAGAGTGGATTCAAGGATGCCGCTTTTCTCACCGGGGCCTGGGGGCTGGGGGAAAATGTAGTTCAGGGGGCGGTTAATCCCGATGAATTTTATATTTTTAAACCTACCCTGAAGCAGGGGAAACGGCCCATTGTCGGCAAGCGGCTGGGCAGCAAAGAGATCAAGATGATCTATAATGATGATCCCAACGCTGAGGAGCCGGTGCAGAATATTCCCACCACTGCTGATGAGCGCGGCCGCTATGTGATTAATGATGATGAGATTCTGCAGCTCGCAGAATGGGCCTGTATCATTGAAGATCATTACGGTAAGGGGATGGATATTGAATGGGCCAAGGATGGTGACGGCGAAAAGGTTGGCACCGGCAAACTTTTCATCGTGCAGGCCCGGCCGGAGACCGTCCATTCCCAGGCCTCCAAGAAGGTCATGGAAACCTATGTTATGGAGGAGCATGGCAAGACAATTGCTGTTGGCCAGGCCGTTGGCGCCAAAATCGGTCAGGGCGTTACCAATGTTATTGAGAGTGTCGCCGATATTCATGACTTCAGGGAGGGGCAGGTGCTGGTTACTGACATGACCGATCCCGATTGGGAGCCGATTATGAAGATCGCCGGGGCCATTGTTACCAACCGCGGCGGCCGCACCTGTCACGCGGCTATTATTTCCCGGGAGTTGGGAATACCCTGCGTTATCGGTACGGTTGACGGCAGTAAGAAAATTGTCGATGGCAAGGAGGTTACTGTGTCCTGCGCCGAGGGCGAGACCGGTAATATCTATGAGGGAATTCTAAAATATCGTATTGACCGGGTTGATCTCGATAAGATCCCCGCTACCCGCACTAAAATTATGTTGAACTCCGGCATTCCGGAGAAGGCCTTTACCGAGGGGCAGATTCCCAATGACGGCGTTGGTCTGGCCCGTGAGGAGTTTATTATTAACTCCCATATCGGCATTCATCCCCTGGCTCTTTATAAGTTTGATGACTTAAAGGACAAGGCCGCCAAGGGTAATGCCGAAGCCGCTGAGGTGGTGAAAATTATTGAGGAGAAGACCACTGCCTACCCTGGAGACAAAAAGCAGTTCTTTATTGATAAGCTGGCCGAAGGTGTGGGCCGGATCGGGGCCGGGTTCTATCCCAAGGACGTGATTGTCCGCCTCTCCGATTTTAAAAGTAATGAGTACGCTAATCTCATTGGCGGAAAATTCTATGAGCCAGTAGAGAGTAACCCCATGATCGGCTGGCGCGGGGCCTCCCGTTATTATGACCCTGCTTACAAGCCGGCCTTTGAGCTGGAGTGCAAGGCCCTGTTGAAGGTCAGAAATGAGATGGGTCTTAACAATATTAAATTGATGGTACCATTCTGCCGTACCCCGGAAGAGGGGCGTAAGGTTATTGAGGTGATGCGGGAGTTTGGACTGGTGCAGGGAGAGAATAATCTCGAGGTCTATGTCATGTGCGAGATCCCCAGTAACGTCATCTCGGCTGATGCCTTCTGTGATGTCTTTGACGGTTTCTCCATCGGCACCAACGACCTTACCCAGTTGACCCTGGGTCTTGATCGTGACTCTGATCTCGTTGCCCACATCTATGATGAGCGTAATGAGGCGGTGAAAACCATGGTAAAGATGGTTATTGATACCGCCAAGCGCCGGGGCCGCAAGATTGGAATCTGCGGGCAGGCGCCCAGTGATTTCCCAGAGTTTGCCACCTTTCTCGTGGAATGTGGCATTGACTCTATGAGCCTGATTTCCGATACGGTTATCAAAACCAGGTTGGCGGTGGCCGAGAAGGAGAAAGAGCTTGGCATAAAGTAAACAGAACTTGGATTATAAAAACAGGTAGTTGACAGGGAGACGGCCGCCAGGCCGTTTCCCTGTTGCTTATTAAGGTGAAGTGAAATGGTTAAAGGCGGAGCGGGAATGTATAAGTGGATTTTGAAGGATGATTCTGAGGTATGCCTCTGTGAGAACTGTTCTAAAAAGGATTACAAAAAATTAATAATCAGGGTACCCTGGAAGGCCAGCGAGAGGGATAATGTGGTTTGCTGTGAAAGATGCGGTAAGGAGGGTGATATCACCGTTTAGCAGGGTTCTTAATTATGTAACTTCTCCAAAAGTGGTGATGAATGTAAGTTGGTGTTGAGCCGTTTTTGTGAAACACTAAACAGGCTTATGATATAATGTTAAGGTTGCTAAAAACATTCAACCCAACCTACGAAGAGGATTACCCACACTTTTGGAGAAGTTACTTAATTAAATTCCAGGGTGCTGGATTCATTGAATTTTTCAAAGAATTCAGTAATGATGGGCTCTATATTGTCATTGAAATATGATATTTGCGGCATATCCGTATCCGTCTCTTCTATGCGGTAGAAATAGTTGTCAGGCTCCATGGCCTGGATGCCGATACTCTCGGTGAGATAATTGGCGAGATAGACAATCTGGCAGTTTAAGGCATTATCCACCCTGGGGTCGGCCTCATGGTGATGGGCCACCGGGGCGATAATATCCTCCGGCAGCTGCCAGCGGCGCAGTAAAAGGGCGGCGACTTTGGCATGATTGGTGTGGAGCATGGTTTGTTCAAACTGGATAATATCGCCGCCCTTAAATTCTTCTCCACGATTGAGGCAGGCGGTCTGCAGGTGGCGGTTGAGGATTATTTTGCCGATGTCATGAAGCAGGGCGGAGGTGTAGAGGGAAGATAAGGACGGGCAGTGGCCGTAACGGCCAATTATGGAGGCCAGCAGGGCGGTGGCGTATGAGTGGCGCCAAAGGGCACCCGGTTCTATATTATAGGCCTCCTGCGGTGATTTAAGCAGTCCGGCGGAGGCCGAGGTGATGGCCAGCATTTTGATGGTATCTACTCCCAGCCGGACAATTATGTCGGTGATGGAGTTTATTTCCTGCATGTGGC
>CAZZJP010000087.1:0-8013 GCA_964654555.1 uncultured Desulfobulbia bacterium | reverse complement strand
TACCAGAAAGAATATAATCAAACCATGAGCCAGCTGCGGGAGCGCTTAGGCGGCAAAATTCCCAAGGGGCTACTTGATTCTCTTGATATTAAGCATCAGGTCATAAACAGACTCATCCAACGCACCCTCATGCGCCAGGGGGCCAGGGACGCTGGCCTCAGGGTCAGCGATGCCGAGCTGCAGCAGGCCATTAATAAGATGCCGGTCTTTCAAAAAAACGGCACCTTTAATCTGACACTTTACAATAACGTCCTTACCGCTTCCCGGCTTAATGTCTCCAAATTCGAGGCAGGAATGCGCTATGACCTGCTGGCTGACAAGGTTAAGAAGCAAATATCGCATTTTGCCGAAGTGTCACCGGCCGAGCTTAAAATTCTATATAATTACAACTACACCTCCCTGAAATTTTCCTACACCGCCTTTAAGGCCCTTGACTTCAGCGACCGGGTGGAGGTAAGCCCCAAGAAACTCCAGGACTTTTATAATAAGCATAAAGAAAGCTACTTCAGCGCTCCCCAGCGCCGGATCAAATATTTACTGTTCTCGGCCGCCGCTCAAAGGACTAAGCCGCCATCGGTAAAGGACATAAAAAGTTATTATCAAAACAATATCCAGCGCTTCACTATTCCGGAACGGCGTGACGCCAGTCATATCCTGATCCTGAGTAAAAGTTCCGACTCCCCGCAGCAAATCGCCGCCAAACGTAAAAAGATTAATGAAATTCTGGCCCTGGCCAGAGCGGGTAAGGATTTCGCGGCCCTGGCTAAAAAATATTCGCAGGACAATCTGGCCGACCGCGGCGGCGACTTAGGATTCTTCAGCCGCGGCCAGATGGTAAAACCCTTTGAGAACGCCGTATTCAGCCTGAAAGTTGGCCAGATCAGCGGTGTGGTTAAGACCCGCTTCGGCTTTCATATAATTAAGTTAAATAAGATTGAGCCTGCCAGAACCAAGCCTTTAAAAGAGGTCAGAAAACAGATTATTACCGCCATATCACACGAAATGAATCAAAACCTGGCCTTCAAAACAGCCAACAAGGCCTATGAACAGATCATTTTGGCCGGCAGTCTTGATAAATATAAAATCAAAACGCCCACTGCGGCCATCAAGGAAACCGGGTTCTTTGCCAAGCATAATCCGCCGCCAACACTCAAGGCCCTGCCCGCCGTCATCAACAAATCCTTCGCCCTTAACAAAGGTGAGTTAAGCTCCATTATTGATACGGGCGAGGGCTATGCCATTGTCTATATTGAGGATGCCAAGGCCCCGGCCCAGGAGGATTTCAAAACCGTCAAGGCTCAGGTAAAACAGGAATTTATCGCACAGGAATCGCTTAAACTGGCCAAAGAAGCAGCAGATAAAATGCTGGCCGCCCTGCACAAGAAAGGTAAGTTAACTGAATTGGCCGCTAAGGCCGGGGTGGAGGTGATGACTACACCCTATATCACCAGAGCAGATTCCAGCGCCGCCCGGCTCCCGGCCCCGGTTGTCAAAGAAGGGCTGCGTCTCTCAGCGCTTGACCCCCTGCCCAGAGATTTAACAGCCGTGGGCAATACATTTTATGTCCTGGAATTTAAGGAAAGCAAGGCCCCGAAGCCATCCCTGCTTGCCAAAAATAAGGCCGGGTTAGAGAACCAGATCCGGAATGAGAAGAGCAATGAACTGCTCACCGCCTGGATTGAATATCTACAGAAAAAGGCCGAGATCAAGATCAACGAAAAATTATTATAAAGGCCTGTTTTCAGGGCTTGCCCCGGCCCCACAAAGGATCTTCCCCAAAACGGGACAACCACCAGTCCTCATCATCCAAGGGCTGGCTGTCTTCATTACAGACTAAGGGGAAACGATAGCCGGCGCAATACCTCAGCAAGACCTCATAGGCTGAGTTTATCTCCGCCATGGCCAGGGCGTTCGGCTCTCCGGCGGCGGCCGCCAGGTCAGGATGATAACATTTACTCAAACGTCTATAGGCGGCCCTGATCTCCTCAAGAGTGGCCGCCTCCCCCAACTGCAGCAGGTCGCGGGCCGCGATAATTTTCTGCCATCCCTTACTTCTCATCATGCCAGGCAGCCGGTTGGGCTACCTTCCCCCAACTTTATTTTCTTCATGCCGCAGCAGCCGTTTAATATTGTCGGCATGTTTAAGCCATATTAACAGACTGATAAAGAGAGCCAGACCGACGTTAACGGCAGACCGGCCGCTGAAACTAATAATAATGGGCATCAGGGCCGCGGCGCTTAACGATCCCAAAGAGACATATCCCCAGACCCTGACCACCACCACAAAGAGCAAAATACAGAACAAAACGGCAAGGGGCTGGATATAAAAGAAAATTCCCAGGGCAGTGGCCACCCCCTTGCCTCCCTTAAAACGCAGATAAAGGGGATATATATGTCCCAGAAAGGCGGCCGCCCCCACTAAAGCAATCCACAAATCCGCCTCCTGATGGCGATCGAGGATGGCGGCGGCGGCCATCATGGGCAATAATCCCTTGCCGGCATCAGCCATCAGGGTCAAAAACCCAAGCTTTTTACCGAGTAGCCGGTTAACATTGGTGGCCCCGATATTGCCGCTGCCCGCCTGCCGGACATCTACCCCAAGGCATTTGCCCAGAACCAGCCCAAAGGGGATAGAACCAATGAGATAGGCAGCCGCTACTAATATTATATTCAACATAGACACTCCCAAAAAACAAGATCAGAAATTTACCCCATCCCAGCATTGCCATCCTGAAAAATTTTCGCCCGCCATAGTCCCAGCCGGGCCAGACGAAAGGAGACTGCCGTCCACAGACAGCCCAACCCGTATTTAATACTGCGAGGCAGGTTAATGGACGAGGCCTCGGCAAAATAACGGGTGGGGCAGCTGACTTCAGCGATCACCAAATTCCGCCAGGCGATCTGGGCCAGCACCTGATTATCGAAGACAAAATCATCGGAATTATGTTCTAAATCCAGCCCGGCCAGCAGGGTGCGGGAAAAGGCCCGATAACCGGTATGATACTCCGACAATTTAATGCCGAGCAAAAGATTTTCCCCCATGGTCAGGAGGCGGTTGGCGACATATTTCCACAAAGGCATACCGCCCTCAAGGGCGTATCCTCCCAGAATCCTGGTACCAAGCACGCAATGATAAAGGCCGTTACCAATCATCGAGGCCATGGCCGGAATCAGCTTGGGGGTATACTGATAATCCGGATGTACCATAATGATTATATCCCCGCCCTCCTCCAGAGCCAGACGATAGCATGATTTCTGATTGGCCCCATAGCCCCGGTTTTCGGGATGCACATAGAGCCGGGTTCCAGGAAGATCAGCGGCAATAGCCGCAGTCTTGTCACCGCTGGCATCATCAACCACAATCACCAGATCAACCACCCCCTGGGCCATGACCTCCTCATAGGTACGGCGCAGGGTCACGGCCGCGTTATAGGCCGGCATCACCACTATAACCTTTTTATCTTTGTACAACGGAGCTGGTTCCTCATAAAAATTCAGGATTGCCTAAGCAGCTAATCGAATGACCACAGGTCTAACCCGCAAAAATAATCTCATCGAATTAATCTCGGGTTGGATGTTCACTCCTCTCAATTACTTTTTTATCTTCTCCCTCTCGCGATCCCGTTAAGCTGGGCGCATTCCTCTTTAATCTCGACCATAATGCCGTTATCCGCGAAGCTGAAAGGGCGGCCGGAACCAGCGACAATAAAATGATCCAGCAGGGAGATACTGACAAAAGAGAGGGCCAGAAACAGATTACGAGTCAGATAGCGGTCCTCAGCCGAGGGCGCGGAATTACCAGAGGGATGATTATGAGCGATAATCAGAGCCGCCGCGTGTTGAGCCAGGGCCTTCTTAATTATCTCCCTGGGGTATATGGTGTTGCTGGTCAGAGTACCCTCGGCGACAATCTCGCTGTCGATAATCCCATGACTGGCATCGAGATAGATAACGGTAAGCCGTTCAATCCGCAGATCACGCATGGAATGAATCAGATAATCAGCCACCTCTAAGGAAGATTTCACATACCTCCGCCCCCGCAGACGCTGGCTTAAATAACGGCGGGCGAGACCGTGGACAAATTGAATGGCCAGGGAGTTTTTAGGCCCTACCCCAGGCACCTTCCGCAATTCAGCCGCAGGGGCCTCCAATACCTGAGCCAGGGTGCTGAAATGGGCCAGCAGCGCCCTGGCCGCGGCCTTACAGTCACCGCGAGGGGTACCGAAATTAAGCAGCATCTCCAGGGTTTCATCATCACTGAAGGCCTCAACCCCCTGAAGCCGCAATTTTTCCCGCAGCCGCTGCCGATGCCCAGCCCCCTTTTTCTGCCATTCGTCCTTATCCACGGCACAAGTCCCCAGAGTTAATCCCCGCTCAGGGCCTGCTGAAAAAGTTTATTGGCCAGCTGCGGATTAGCGCGGCCCTTGGTCTTCTTCATTAATTGGCCCACGAAAAAGCCCATCACCTTACCCTTCCCGGCCTTGAACTGCTCCACCTGCTTAGGGCTGGCGGCGATAATCTCGGCCACCACGGCCGTTAAATCACCCTCATCACTCATCTGAATAAGATTCTTCTCTTTAACAATAATCTCGGCCTCCCGGCCGGATTCCATCATCTCAGCCATAACCGTCTTGGCGATCTTACCGCTGATTTTACCCGCCTCAATCATGCCCAGCAAACTGGCCAGATTAACGGGCTTAACCGGACAGGAAGCGATTGCCGCCGCCTCTTCGCCCTTAAACTCCCGCATCATCTCCGTCATTATCCAGTTACTCAGCTTCTTGGCCTGGGGGTAATCCCGCAGAGCGGCCTCAAAATAATCGGCCAGTTCCCGGGCCGAAGTCATAATCCCGGCATCATACTCCGGCAGGCCTAACTCATTGATAAACCGCATTTTACGTGCATCAGGCAGTTCCGGCAGCGACTTACGGGCCCGCTCCAGCCACTCATCATCAATAACCACCGGCACCAGATCAGGATCAGGGAAATAGCGGTAATCATGGGCCTCCTCCTTGCCGCGCATGGGGCTCGTCACATTACAATCAGGGTCCCAAAGCAGGGTCTGCTGCAACACCTTGCCGCCCTCAAGGAGAATATCACGCTGGCGGCGCTCCTCATACTCCAGAGCCCGCTGGACATTACGAAAGGAATTCATGTTTTTAAGCTCGGTGCGGGTGCCCAGCTTCTCCCGGCCCGCGGGACGCAGAGAAATATTGGCATCACAACGGAAGCTGCCCTCCTGCATATTACCGTCACAGATATCAAGATAACGCAGAATGGCATGCAGCTTTTTCAGATAGGCGGCGGCCTGGGCCGGCGTCCGGATATCCGGCTCACTGACAATCTCAATCAAAGGCACAGCAGCCCGGTTGAGATCGACATAGGATTCCGGCTCCAGTTCGCTGTGTACCAGTTTGCCGGCATCCTCCTCCATATGAATCCTGGTCAGACCGATACGCCGGGCCTCACCGTCCACCTCAATATCTACCCAGCCATGTTCGGCAATGGGCAGATCAAACTGCGAAACCTGATAACCCTTGGGAAGATCGGGATAAAAATAATTCTTACGGGCGAATTCATTAAATTTATTGATCTCACAATTAGTGGCAAAGGCCATCTTCATGGCATATTCCACAACCTGACGGTTCAACACCGGCAGCACCCCCGGCATCCCGAGACACACCGGGCAGACATTGGTATTAGGGGCCGCCCCAAAGGTGGTGGGACAGCCGCAGAAAATCTTGGTCTTAGTCTTGAGCTGAGCATGAACCTCCAGCCCGATTACGGTTTCAAATTCCATCTTCTACCTCATTAAAATCACATATGGTAACCAGAGCGACAAAGCAGGAAACAGCAATTTCCCCCCAAATACGGGGACTAAATTTTTTTCGCCGCAGTCAGCGAAAATTATTCTGTCCCCGTATACATGCCATTAAACTTTAAACAAACCACGGAAAGCACTGAAAAATGCTGCAAGCAGTATTTCAACCAGCCAGCCGCTCCCCCCCGCCATCCGGTTTCCCTGCAATCCAGGCGCGCAACCGCTCCAGCTCCTCCCCCCAGGCAGCGGATAAACGAATACCGAGATAGAGCCTGAAAAGCTCGTCAAAGATATTCAAGAGCTCCTCATAAAGGCCGATTTTGTCCAGAATCCGCCCCTCCATCGCGGCAGGATCATCCTGCTCAGCAGCCGTATCCACGGTTTTGGGGGTCTTTACGCTCCTGAACTCAAAGCGGCTGGCTTTGGCGGTCAGATTCCACTCATAGTCACCGCGGGCGAGCATTATCCGGGCCTGCTCCAGCTTTTTGCCCATCCGCAGCCCAGTTCTGGCCTCCTTCAATTCAGCCTGCAGCCCCTGACAGATCACCTTTTCAAAGGATTCACCGTTACCATACTCCAGGAGCATATGCTTCTCAAAGACCACCAGAACATCGCCCATACCAGGCAAATCCACCGCCCCGCCCCGCTCCTCGCTTTTATACCAGAGCCAGGTCAGGAATTCCTGCCCCAAAAAATATTTTTCAGCTATTATATCAACGAGATCCATACCGCCCCTTATATAAAGATTGCCGGACTCAAATCCGCGAGTTTGTCTTCCTGCCCGGCCGGCAGGAGATGACCGGCAGCAAGATAAGGCACTTCGAGAATCAGATGAAGTTCAAAGGTTTCCTTGAACAGATCCTCCAGGGCGGACTGAGCCTTGGAGTTGGTGGAGAAGAAAAGCACCGTATTATTAGAGATATTCCAGCACAGATCATAAACCACCGGCGCCGGCACCGCCTTTTTCATAAGCATGATCTGCATATTCTCTTTTATTTCCAGGCGCTGCCCCCGGCTTAATTTGGGAAGCTGCCGTTCCTTCTTCAAGCGTTCCTCCTCCTTGAGACAGAATTTTTTCAGCACTGCGGCAGAAACCTTACGCTCATCAATACGCATGGCAAGAACAATATAATCTCCCACCGTGTAAGGGGCACAGGCAAACTCGGAATCAAACATATTAAGCACAGACACCCAGCCGATGGAATATTCGTCGTAGGTATCGTCAATATCACAGAAGGCCCGGCGGGCAATACGCTCCGCGGCGAAATCCAAGAAATTCGCCGCGACCTCACCCTCCACAGCGTAACGAACAAAAGAAGCAGAATTAGATAATAGTCCCATTTTTTAATCCTTACTGATTAAGTTAAAAGGCCTGTGCGCCAGCAGCAAGCCATTTCTCCGCAAAATGCACCAGAGCGTATGCGATACGCCCCTGCTACGAACTCCCCCGCTGACCTTGAATATAGAACATAGCAGACCAGCCCCCGGCCGACAATATTTTTATGACGCTTAAGCCGCAAATACCATAAAACTTTACTTGACAGAAAAAAAGAGATATTGTAAATGTATTCAGCTTATGAGGCGGGGTCGTTAACTCAGTCGGTAGAGTATCTGCCTTTTAAGCAGAGAGTCGCGCGTTCGAGCCGCGCACGACCCACCATTTATACGTCCCTATCGTCTAGTCAGGTCCAGGACACCGGCCTTTCACGCCGACAACACGAGTTCGAATCTCGTTGGGGACGCCATAAAATTTTAAAGGGGAATCAGTTTATTTAACTGATTCCCCTTTTTTATCAAATTCAATAGTGTTCGGCATTGCTCTCTTAACTCATCCAATGCCATGTGCTGGCTATGACCTTCACGAAATCCATGTGAAAATCATCTCCGGCTCTTCTCTTGATAAACGCCTTAATCCCGACCAACGACGAGTGACCAGCTAATATAGGTGGCCCCTCTCCATCTGGATTATAGGACTTACCGCTATTGAGAACCGCACGCTCTACGATTTCATGGTTGTCCGGTGATATGAGTTGTGATCTCTGTATCTTCCATAGTTCCTGCCATAAAAATGTTATACCCTGCTTCTTCTCTCGCCATTTTCAGCATGACTCCAATTTTGAACTCTTGACAGCGAGACTCATAATTTTCTGCGAATTACTGGTTCTTGTCTTTTCATTTAGCAATGTATTTTG
>CAZZJP010000086.1:0-8048 GCA_964654555.1 uncultured Desulfobulbia bacterium | reverse complement strand
TTCATAATATGCCTCTATAAAGGTTAAATTAATATACAATTACGTGTAATCCGCTTCCTGCCCCCTGGCTCCTGACTACATATAACTGTAGCCAATATCAGAGCTGCTCTGCTTTTTATCTAATAAGGTATTGGCAATCAGATCGAAGAGGTTCTGGGCTCCCCGGTAACCAATATGCATCAGACGCTGGCCGCCGATGCGGTCATGAATGGGAAAACCGACCCTGATCATGGGGATGTCCAACTTCCGGGCCAGATGATAGCCCTTGCTGTGACCAATAATAAAATCAGGTTTCAGGGCCTCGACCTGTTCGGCAATATCGTAAAAGTCTGTTTCCTCCTGTACTGCTGGAGTTTCCAGACTCAGACCACGGCTGACCTCAGTCACCGCCTCCTGTAATTTACCGGATTTACCGCCAGAGGCGCAGAGTACCGGCTGCACACCAATCTCGGATAGAAAGGAAGTCATACCCACCACCAGGTCTTCCTCACCGTAGACAACAGCCCGTTTGCCAAAGACATACTTATGGCCGTCGGTGAAGGAATCCAGCAGCCGTCCGCGCTCAGAGAGATATTTTTCCGGGGTGACAATGCCGCTCAGCCGCTCCAGAACCGCGAAAAAGCGGTCAGTCTCCCGCAGACCAATGGGGGTTCCCAAACGATAATTTTCCACCCCCTTATGGCGGGCAAGCCAGGAACCGCCGGAATCGCTGTCCGCCATAGTGCGGCCAAATTCCAGGCTGGCCCTGGCCCGGCCCATGACTCGAATCGCGGCAATTTCAGTTCCGCCGCGGGGAATCAATTCATGCTCCGCCAGAGCCGGGCCATCCAGAGTTTCAGAGATATCGGGCAGAACAATCCCCTTAAGCCCAAAATCAGCCACAATCTCCTTTAAATGACGGATCTCCGCAGGAGATAAAAAACCCGGCAACAAATTAATCATATCCACGCCTTCGCCGGGCTCAACCAGGGTTTTCAGCACCGCCTTGACCGCGGCATGAAACCCCTCCATATGAGTACCGCTATAAGACGGGGTGGAAACAGACACCAGAGCCGGCAGTTCAGAAGCCGATTCGTTATCTCTGACGAACTCGTTAATCAGCATGGGAACATCATCGCCTATAGTCTCGGTGAGACAGGTCGAGGCGATACCGATAAACCGGGGATGAAATTTTTTGATAATATTGGCAAGCCCCAGTTTCAGGTTAGGGCCACCGCCAAATACGGCGTGCTTTTCACCAAGGGATGATGAGGCGATATCCATAGGCTCGTTGAAATGACTGATAATATAGCGCCGCATATAAGTAGCGCAGCCCTGTGAGCCGTGCAGAAAAGGCATGGCCCCCTCGATACCCCGAAAAACCAGCGCCGCGCCCATGGGCTTACAGAGCTTGCAGGCATTGGTGGTGGATATATAGTTCGGCCTTTTGGGCCGATTACCGCCCGTGCCGCCGCCACTCTTCTCAGCGCTACTCTCAAACTTGCTTATTCCCTTTACAGGGGCATGATTCTCAGTCATCTTGAGCCTCCACTCGCGGCATGAATTTCCAGACCGGACTCATTACCGAACTATAAACCTCTTTGGCAAAATTAAGCATCCCGCTGAAACCGGCCAGGGCCTCCTTACGTTCATGGTTGTGATCGCAAAAACCAACACCCAGCTTATAGGCGATGGGCCGTTCCTTAACCCCGCCGACAAAGATATCCACCTCCTTTTCCTGTAAGAACGCGGATAGTTCCAACGGGTTGGAATCATCAACAATAATGGTGCCGGGGGCGGTAATTTCCTGCAGCTCCTTATACTCATCCTCGGTGCCGGTCTGGGAGCCCACCATGACCACCTCCATCCCGAGAAGCCGAAAGGCCTTGACCAGAGAAAAGGCCTTGAAGGCCCCACCCACGTAGATAGCCGCTTTTTTGCCGTTTAAGGCCTTTTTATAGACCATGAGCTGGGGAAAAATCTTCTCAAGTTCCTCCTTGACCACCTGCCGAGCCCGGGCCATTACCTCTTTATCCTTAAAGAATTCGGCCACGCTGTAGAGAGACTCAGCCATATCGTCCACCCCGAAATAAGAGACACGCAGGTTCGGAATGCCGTATTCATTTTTCATCATTTTAGCGAGATGCATGGTGGCACCGGAACATTGCACCACATTCAGGGAGGCGCCGTGGGCCCGGCAAATATCCGCCACCCGGCCGTCCCCGGTGATATTGGCCACCACATTAATACCAATTCTGTTATAAAGTTCCCGGATCATCCAGATCTCACCCGCCAGATTGAAATCCCCCAGGATATTAATGCTTTTGGGCGGGATATCGCTGATATCACCGGTACCCACTAAGTTAAACATGGCCTCGCAGGCCGCTCGATAGCCGTCCCGTTTATTGCCCTTAAAACCCTCCGACTGCACGGGCAGCACCGGGATTCCCTTTTTCAGGGCGACTTTTTTACAGACAGCTTTGAGATCATCGCCGATAATCCCGACAATACAGGTGGAATAGACAAAGGCGGCCTTGGGCTGGTGCCGGTCGATGAGCTCCATCAAGGCGGCGTATAATTTTTTTTCGCCGCCGAAAATTACGTCCCTTTCCTGCAGATCAGTGGAGAAACTCAAACGATGCAGTTCCGGCCCGGAGGACAGGGCTCCTCGAATATCCCAGGTATATACTGCGCAACCAATGGGCCCATGAACGAGATGAAGGGCGTCGGCAATTGGATAAAGCACCACCCGGGAACCGCAGAACACACAGGCCCGCTGGCTGATGGCTCCGGCCAAAGATTCCTTATCGCAGACAATGCTGAACTTGCTGCCCGGCTCTGTGCGGCATATCTGTTCTTGACGTTCTTTAAGTATGGCTGATGACATGGCTCACTCGCGTTTAATGATTGAAAGGTTATCAAGTTCAAAAAGCAAGGCCTGTGCCAATTAAAAATTGTCGTTATTTAATTGCGTAATATCAAGGAGATGTCAGAAAGATGGCGTTTTAAGAGCGGAAAAGCAGACAATCTTACCTCTGTAGAGAATTAAACAAAAAAGGCAATAAGTTAACATTTTTGTAAACAAACTAAAGAAAGTAGAACCTGGGAAGTTGTGAGAAAAAACAGACAGGGGAATTAAGCGGTTTACCTGCACCTTAAACTACTAAGCACAAGGCCTAAATACAACATTTTAGTCATTAATTTATAAAATTATATACATTTTTGTCGCCATCGCAAAGAGTCAAGGAGCCAAAAGGCACTTTATAGCCAAAAAATATATTTATTTTATTCCCTATAAGATCAATCTGTTAATAACTTTTTGTCACGCAATAAAGAAATATTGGCACTATACCTGCTTAGTAAACAAACAAATTCAGAAATAACCTTCTTCTATAACTTTTACCAAGGGGAGTACATTATGAAAAAGATTGAGGCAATTATCAAACCATTCAAACTCGACGAACTGAAGGAGGCGCTGGGTGATTTACATATTACCGGTATGACCGTATCAGAAGTCAAGGGCTTCGGGCGTCAGAAAGGTCACACCGAGGTTTACCGGGGAGCCGAATACGTCGTTGACTTTATTCCCAAAATCAAGGTGGAAATCGTCGTCAGCGAAGACCTTTGCGACCGGGTAATTGAGGCCATCATCTCTTCCGTCAAGACTGGCAAGATTGGCGACGGCAAGATTTTTGTTATGCCAATTGAATCCGTTTGCCGCATTAGGACAGGCGAGCGGGACAGGGACGCGATTTAAAACAACAAAGATAATTTTTTAAGGAGATAACAATGCGCAAACTACTATTAACCTTACTTTCCCTGGCAGTCTTAGTCGGCACCGCTTACGCGGCCAGCGACTCCGCTCCTACCATAACCTCAAACGCCGCCGCCATTCAAGGTGTGCAAACCAATCTTAACTATGTCTGGACTTTGGTGGCCGCGGCTCTGGTATTTTTTATGCAAGCCGGATTCGCTCTGGTAGAAACCGGTTTTACAAGGGCCAAAAACGCTATTAACATCCTAATGAAAAATTTAATGGACTTCGTTATTGGCTCTCTCGTTTTCTGGGCTGTAGGCTTTGGGCTCATGTTTGGAGCTAACCACGGCGGCCTGTTCGGCACAACCGGCTTTTTCCTAAGCGACTTTCATGTCGGCGGCGATCCCTGGGTTCTGGCCTTCTGGATGTTCCAATGCGTCTTTGCCGCCACCGCCGCCACCATTGTTTCCGGCGCCATGGCTGAGCGTACCAAATTCAATGCCTATCTTATTTACAGCGCCGTCGTCTGCGCCGTCATTTACCCCATTTTCGGCAGCTGGGCCTGGGGAAGTCTCTTCCACGGCGGCGGCTGGTTGGAGCACATGGGCTTCATTGACTTTGCCGGTTCCACTGTAGTTCATTCCATCGGAGGCTGGGCCGCCCTGGCCGGAGCCATTGTTCTCGGCCCCCGGATCGGCAAATACGGCAAAGACGGCAAACCCCGCGCCATTCACGGCCATAACATCCCCCTGGCCACTCTCGGCGTGTTCATTCTCTGGATCGGCTGGTTCGGATTTAATCCAGGCTCCACTACTGCCGGAGATACCGATATTGCCATGATCTTTGTTAATACCAACCTGGCAGGTGCCGCCGGCTGCCTCACCGCCATGTTCACCTCCTGGATACTCTTCAAAAAGCCTGAAATTGGCATGACACTGAACGGCGCTTTAGCTGGTTTAGTCGCTATTACCGCCGGCTGCGCCAACGTAACACCCACCAACTCGATTATAATCGGTGCTATTGCCGGAATAATAGTGGTTTTCTCCGTATTATTTATTGACAGGATAAAGATTGATGATCCCGTCGGCGCCGTATCGGTACACGGGGTGTGTGGAGCCTGGGGAACCCTGGCCGCCGGCCTCTTCAATATCGGCGGGCCCACCGCCCATCTCATCATCGCTCAGCTCACCGGAATCGGCACCGCCTTTGTCTGGTCTTTCGGCTGCGCCTTTATCCTCTTCAAGATTCTCTCCATGACCATCGGCCTCAGAGCCAGTGAAACAGAGGAAATTGAAGGGCTGGATATCCACGAGCATGGTGGCCACGCCTACGATTTCTTAAGCACCAAGCCTATATAACTTATTTCCATGTGTGAGGGGAATCTTCCCCTCACACATAATTTTCAACCTCAAAAAAGGAGATACAAAAATGAAGTTAATCAGTAAAAAAATAGCAGGCGGACTCTTAGCGGCGTCATTTGTTTTGGCAGTCAGCGCCATTCCAACCATGGCAGCCGATAAACCGACAACTGATCTATCCGTCGATGTCTTGAGCAAATATGTCTGGCGGGGTTTTGAGCTAAGCCGGGACAGCATGGTTCTGCAACCCTCTGTTACGGTAAGTTATAATGGCTTTTCCGCCAACCTTTGGAGCAATCTTGACACTGATACCTACAAAGGCAACATCAACAACTGGACAGAGACCGATATGACTCTGTCCTACAGCCGGAGTCTGGGAATGGTGGACTTGACGGGAGGCTATATATACTATGGTCTTAATAATGACTATGACACCCAGGAGGTCTATCTGAGTGCCGCCCTGAACACCCTGCTCACCCCCACTTTAAGTATATATAGGGACATTGATCACCTGCCCGGCTGGTACGTTACTCTGGGCATCTCCCATTCAATCCCTGTAAAGGATGACATCAGCCTGGATCTCGGGGCTCAGATCGGCTATCTGTCGGCTGATGATGCCAGCTCTTACGGCGAGGTGGAAAATGGCATTCAGTCGACTACCCAGGCCTATAATGGTTTCCATGACGGCCTGTTAACCGCCTCCATGACCTTTCCCATCAACCAGTATGTTTCCATTACCCCCAAACTCAACTACTCTTTTCCACTCACCGATGATGCCAGAGATCTCATCAAGGTAAAAAGCCCTGGCTATAATAAGACAACGCAGAGTGGCGGCCACGACAACTTCCTCTATGGAGGAATAAACGTCGACCTGTCCTTTTAAACCCAAACAGGGGGAGAGGCCCGATGGCCTCTCCCCCCCGTCTATTACCTTTTCCGCCGTCAGGCGATGCCCCTAAGCAAAGAGAATGAGTAAACATATCCTCATAATTCAGCAATCGGCAAACAAAATTCCCGGTAGCATCATTAAAACAGCCGCCAGCCTTAATGCCCAGATCCGGATCATCAAGTTATGGCATAAAAATATGGCCATCCCCTCATCTTTAAGTAAATATGATGCCCTGGTAGTGCTTGATGCCGCCCCCCCACCGGCAAATCATGAGAATCAACTCTGCCTCAACCACCTGCAGGAAGTTATTACAAAATCGTTAGAGGATGACCGCCCCTTTCTCGGTATCGGCAACGGACTTCACCTCCTCGCCGCCCACTACAAGGCCGTCATCGACAATAATCACATCCCGGATATCGGCTTTATTACGGGCTACCTTACCCGTAAAGGCCGAGAGCATCCAATATTCAAAAACCTTCCCGATAAATTCCTGCTCTTCAAATGGCATCGTCAGGCTGTTATGTCACCAACTCCCGCCAACATTGACATCCTGGCCTCATCCGTATCCTGCCAGCTCGAGGCCCTGTCCATCACCGGCCGGCCGCATATAATCGGTCTCCAATTCATGAACAACAGCGCCGCCCTCAAGGATGTAAAAAAATATATAATAAATGATAAAAATTGGTTATCTTCCCAGGATCAACAAACCCTGCCGACAATAACCGACGAAGCCGCGCGGCTCGGTTCCATAGCAACCAATCATTTCAGCGCTATTTTCAGTAATTTTATCAATATGATATAAATAGCGGCGAACTAAAGGGATATTTTATGAGTACCGCCATCAGAAACAATAATAAATTCACCCTTATTTCACAAAAAAGCCCCTTCGCAACCTTAGACACCCCCATGGAAAGCCGCTTGTTCTCTAAAGCAGCGAGGGAGTTCGCGCGTCAATTACGCGCCACGGGCCTGACAACTCAATATCGCATTATCAGAGCCCTGATCTTTGATTTTCTGGCCGTCAAGTCATTCAGCGAAGTCCTTCCCCTCCTTACCGACAAAAGCCGCCGGGCAGAAATGAACCGCCGCAGCTATCGACTATTGGGAAATATGTTTGGCTTACAGGGTAATGAAGAGGAAATAATCGCCGCCATCCGCGATTATTCCCGCACCGCGGATCGGGTAATCCGTTATCTGCAGAGCCGGGTAATGGCCCCATACGCCCCTTATATCGAAATGACCAACGAGATTGACATCACCAGCAGCCCCGTTGACTTACTCTTAATTACCTTCAACAAGCGTTATCACAAAAAGGCCCGTTTTGAGGCCCGAAGAAAACTTCTGCTCATGTATCTCGCCGGTTCCATTGACCAGCGTGAACGGGAGACCAATATTGAAAATAATTTCATAGATTTTTTAGACTTCCTCAACGAGCAGGTCTGGAGCCCGGATCTGCTCATTGGCGAGCTGGAAGTTTCCTGTCTGTTAAGTCAACACAGCAGCGATAACTTTGCCTGTCAGGAGGTGAAAGTCGTTTCCATAGCGGAAAGCGCCGCCATGGGAAAAAAGAAGGGGCGCAAAATAACCCTGATTAAGCGGCGGCGTTTCAACAGTCATGGCCGGACGATACCGGTCTACGTCTCAATCCGCAAAAAACCGCCTGAGGCCAAGGTTCTGAAACTATTACGCAAGGGCGAGGAGAACCCGGCCGCCGCCGTGGATGACGAGTTGGGACTCATGGCGGTTTTAGACTCCATCGGCGAGGTCAGACTCTTCCAGGCCCACCTTACCCAAAGCGCCATCAAGGCCAACTCATTTATGACTTTAGAGGATATCTCCGACACCTTAACCGGCGGCCGTTACGAAAGCAGTAATATCGGTAGCTCCGCCAATACCCCCATGTTTAAGTTTTTTGCCCGGATGGGCGGTATGCGGGTGGAATTTATCATCCACACCAACCGCACTTATCTCGACTATATCTATCAGCGCGGGGTTTCCCACGATGAATATGAGATCAAGAGGCTCTTTGACAGCGGGGTAGCCGAACTCCTTTTCCCGCCGGATA
>CAZZJP010000085.1:0-8070 GCA_964654555.1 uncultured Desulfobulbia bacterium | reverse complement strand
GATGATGAGGGCGGCAATAAAGATAGTGAGCCCGGCCGGATGAACCATATCGTATCGGCCGGTGAGAATAAGCCTCTTGAAGGCAACCAAGGCGCTGATGGGCAGAAAGCCCTCCACCGCCGGGGGCCGGGGAACATAGAGAAGTGATTTGCCAATGACCCATAGATAGAAACGGTAGAACTGCCAGCCGCTGTAAAGGCAAAAGATAAAGAAAGAGGCCTGAACAGCCCGGCGGATTAAAATTAAGCGTCTGTTTTTCATGGCAGCCGTATTATTTTCTTATCTCCTGAACTTTAAACGGCTTCCACATAAGTATAATCTGGGGCAGGAGGGTTAAGGCGGCCAGTAAGGCGGCGATCATGGCAAAGCCGGTGAAGAGCCCGAAATATATGGTGGGGATGAAGTTGGAAAAGACCAGGATGGAGAAGCCGATAACGATGGTCAGCGAGGTGTAGTACATGGCCTTGCCGATGCTGGCGTGGCAGCGTTCCATGGTGGCGATGTAGTCGTTATCCTTGATAAACTCGGCCTTGAAACGCAGGATGTAATGGATGGTATCGTCTACCGCGATGCCGATGGTAATTGAGGCAATGGTGATGGTCATCAGATCCAGAGGCAGATTTATCCAGCCCATTAGCCCTAAAACCATGGCGGCGGGCAGCATATTGGGCAGGAGAGCGATAATGGCCAGGGAGAGGGAGCGGAAAAGGATGATAAACATGATTAAGATGCAGATAAAAACGGCGCCGATGGTAAGGATCTGGGAGCGGAACAGGCTCTGCAGCATATTGTTATAAAGCACCAGCATGTTGGTAAAATGAATCTGGTCGGGCTTAAATTTCATATCAGAAATAAGAAAATGATGGATCTTTTTGAGGAGATTGGACATTGATATATTTTTGTTTGACTCGATAATTCGCATGGTGATCCGGGTTTCGTTGCTGGGGACGGACACATAGGGCTTAACCAGCAGGTTTTTGATCTTGGCGGGCAGTTTTTGGAAGAGAATGGAGAGCTCATAATTGTCCAGACTGATACCGCCGTTTAAGCGGGTGGCAATCTTGATGAGGGTATCAATGGACTGCACCTTGCCGATCTGTGGCAGTTTCTCTAAATAATTATTAATTTTGGCAATACGGGCCAGCTTGTAAGAGGTAAACCAGGCTGCGTATTTTGCCGCTGCCGTTTCAGAGGCCGAAGTCGGGGTGCCGAAATTATTTAAGAGCATATCTTCATTGCTGGTATCGGAGGCGGTTTTAGCTTTGGCGGCGCTGGGCTGCTTGCGAAAGTCGATGATGAGATCAAGGGGGGTAGTACCCCCTAACTTTTGGTCGATGAGTTTCATGCCCTTATATATCTCAGTGGATTTACGAAAATAATCAATGAAGCGGTTCTCCACCACCAGCCGTTTAATGCCCATGGCGCTGAGAATAGTCAGAATTATAGCTATGGTAACGATCAGACGGCCGTGTTTTTCGGTAAAGGAGGCGAAATGCATGGTCAGGGGCGGGGTGGTGTCAACTGTCCGGGCTATCGTTTCCCGCGGCAGGAGCATGGCGCTGGCCGGAAAGATGATGAAGGAAAAGACAAATGAGACCACAAGTCCCACGGTCATCATCAAACCAAAATCCATTACCGGACGGATGGAGCTGACCAGCAGGGAGGCAAAGGCGGCTATGGTGGTGAGAGTGGCGTAAAGGCAGGGCAGAAATTTGTGGCGGACTGTGGTAGCCAGCAATTCCTTCTGGGTCGCCTCGGGCCGGGTGGCGCATAACTCGCGGTACTGGACGATGAGGTGGATGGTGAGGGACATGGTGAAGATGAGCATTAAGGAGATGAAGTTGGACGAAATCACCGTCACCCGCCAGTCCAGAAGTCCCAAGGCCCCAATCATGGTCAGGGCGGCGGTGAGACAACAGATGATGGGGATAACTACCCAGCGCAGGCGCCGGAAGATTATGGACATGGTGAGTACCAGAAAAACCAAGACACCGACTCCGAAAACAATGATGTCGTTTCTGACATAGGAGATCATGTCGTCAATAATCATGGGGACACCGCCGAGATACATCTGGGCTTGGCCCTGGTATTTAGCGATAACTCCCCTTATCTCACTAACTGTTTTATCCTGGCGATTGGTCTGGAGGGTGGCCACGCGGCGGTAACTTTTTTCAATTCGCCCCAGTTCGATTCGTTCTTGATCTGAGATGGTATCATCAAATTTCTTTTGTCGGAGTGCGGTACGCTGTTTAAGGAGCGCGCGCAGTTTTCTGTTAATGGGCAGGTTAATAAGAATTGCCGTGGTCTTGCTGTCCGGACTCAATAATTGTTTGCTGTAAAGGGGATTGGTTAAAAACTCCTTATGGGCCGCTGCCCGGTTGGTGCCGGCATCAAGCAGGGTACGGATATGCCCTTTGAGATCCGAGATTGGGATAGGAGGGCTGAATAATAAAGGGGCATTTAAAATACTGAAGACTGAGTCTACTCCCGGCAGGACTTTGAGGTCATGATCAATTTCAGCGATGGTTTTAAGGGGGCCGTCGGAGAACAGGGGGCGGTCGGGGGCGTAAGTCAGAACGAGATAGTCGTTGGAACTGTATCTGCTGACCTCCTGACGGTAATAACGCAGAGCCTGGTCATTTTCCAGAACTAATGAATCCGCAGAGGCGTCAAGTTTAAACTCCGGAATATGGGCGGCGAAAAAACCGGTAACGAGGAGGGCGCCGAGTAACGCCAGCCAGGGATGATCGAGGATGAGCCGCTGATATATTTTACTGAGCATACCTATTCCTTGCCAAGATGTAACTTATCCGGTCAAAAGCAGACAAACTGCCCTTAACTGTGAACTGTAACTGCTCATGTCTTAAGAGAAGAGCCTGTGCTCTGTCTATGTGACATGACAAAACGGGTAATTTGGTCTGTGTCACTGTGGAACTGCTACAGCGTGGTGGTATAAGTTGCCCTTGATTCCGCAGTTACAAAAAAACATGATTAAAGCTTGCCAAAAGCACTTTATTTTTTGATAATTATTCAAGGGATATAATTTTTCTTGCTTTATAATGCAAGATTATTTAAGGAGGATAGGAATTATTCTTCCGTTTATTGGATAATATAACAGGAAAAACTTATGAGGTTTAAGATTGTCGCTCTGCTTGTCGCTATTTTTATCTGGGGGCCTAATTATATACATTCCGCCGTGGCGGCGGAAGATATCCTGGAGAATGATCTGGCGGCCTATAATCAACCCGAGATCAAGATTAACGATCCCCTGGAGCCCTTAAACCGAGTATTTTTTCAGTTTAATGATAAGCTGTATACCTATGTTCTGAAGCCCACTGCCAAGGCCTGGAAATTTGTCCTGCCTAAACCGCTGCGGGCCAGTTTGTGGAGTGCCTTTCATAATTTTTTAACCCCGGTACGGCTCGTAAATGATCTATTGCAGGGGGAGTTCGCTGCCTCCGGAGTGGAATTGTCCCGTTTCGTGCTCAATACTACGGTGGGGGTGGGAGGCTTGGGCGATCCGGCTCAATATGTTTTTCATCTTCAGACTTCGGATGAAGATCTGGGCCAGACCCTGGGCCATTACGGGGTTGGTGAGGGATTTTATATCTGCTGGCCTTTTCTGGGGCCCTCTAATCTGCGTGATACTGTGGGGATGGCAGGTGACTCCTTCCTTGATCCCATGACCTATATAACCTCCTCGGACTGGGAAGCCCTGCTGGCAGTACATGCTGTAAGGAAGGTTAACTATATCTCTCTTAATATCGGGGAGTATGAGCAGTTCAAAGAGGCCGCCTTTGATCCCTATACGGCTATGAAGGAATTTTATACCAAGAATCGCCGTCAGAAAATTAAAAATAAGATCAGCCGCCATGCTAATAGTGATAATAATCATCTTGGCGATTATAGACATATTGCCACTAATAAGACACGGCTGGAGATTAATGGTCTTGATTCCTCTAAGGCACGGCCCGGAGCCGCGCATGTTCAGGATAAATTTTTTGTTCAGGTGGGCGTCTTCTGGCGGCATGATGGTATGCGGGACTTAAATCAAAGATTAACGGCAATGGGTCGTAAAACCGTGGTGGTGACCTATAACCGGGGAGATTATAGCTTTTACGGTCTTCAGGTTCCGGCCGGCAGTAATTTTATGGCGGCTAAGACTATTGAGCTGCAGTTAACTGCGGCTGGGTTCCGTGATACAATGGTTGTCTCACATGCCTTGTAGGGCAGTTCCCTAAATACTAAATACTAAATATTAACTATTAATTGCTGAAAAAATAAATAAATGATACTTAGGCTTAAAAAAAACGTTGGTTTAAATAGAACAAAGTCCTTTATGATTTTCGCTGTGTTATGCGCGGTTGTTATGCCCTGGGGCGGCAAGGCCTTGGCCCTCAAGGCTGATGAGCCTTTAAGCCAGATGGGAAATACGGTTAACAAGGCCTTGACCCTGCTCAGAGATCCGGTTCTTAAAAATCAGCAGGTACTCAGACAGCAAAAGCTTTATGAGTTGATTGATTATCGCTTTGACTTTCAACTTATGGGCCGCTTGGCTCTCGGGCCAGCCTGGAAGACTGTTGATGCCGGGGAGCGAGCCACTTTTGTACGTCTCTTCGCTGATCTTCTAAAAAATACCTATGTGCGGCGGGTTGATTCCTATACCGATGGCCAGATGACCTTTATCAAGCAGCTGAAGCGCAATAATCTGGCCCTTGTTTACAGTAAGTATGAGAATAATAATGATACCATGTCTATTAATTATAAGATGATAAACCGTAACGGTATCTGGAGGGTGTATGATGTCGTTATTGAAGGCGTGAGTATCGTTAAGCAATATCGGCGTCAATTCGCCCAGATCCTGTTGGATGAGCAAATGAGCGGTTTGATTAAACGCTTGAAAGCTAAGTTAAAGACCCTTAAAAAGGTCGAGGATCAGCCGGTCAAGTCGTAGCTTTAATTCCCCGCCACAGCCATAGGCCCGCAGTTTAGGGCTCATGAGACACTAAGGTTAGTGACAGTTTTTTTTAACGAATAATGCGGCTTGTCATCTATAACCATGTCCCCCGCCTTTTTTTCGCTTACTTAAAATCCTTGACATTACGGTGTAATTTCTTATACTCAACAATTTTTCACCAACAGAAATTAGAGCATTAAAAGGACAGGTTTATGGTGCTGGTTTTTGAGGCCGCGTAACTCTCTGTCTGTTTCTGGTTGCCTGTTAACTGAACAGTTACCTAAACTTATTAGTAATTATTCAGCTTGATGCATAGAAGTAACAATAACCACAGAATTGTAACTATTCAGCGGCACCCGATCTGCGGTTGATAATGCCGTCCAGCATACGTATGTATCGAAGTCTCACTTCGTTCGCTTATCTGCTGGACGGCATTATCAACCACATCTCGGGCACATCTGAACAGTTACACTTATTAAATTATTAAGAGGTACTAATATGGCTTTACCTAAACACCGGCAATCGCATTCCAAAACCAGATTAAGACGTTCGCATGATGCCTTGCGGCCTGCTAACATATCCGTCTGTCCTGAGTGTGGAGAGCCCAAACAGCCACATCGGCTCTGTGCCGGTTGTGGTACATACAACGGCAAAAAGATTATTAAATTTGACGACGAAGCAGATTAAGCGCGGCGGCGTGTTTATGCGAGTGGCTGTCTTAGTCACAGGAGGGTGGTTTGCGAATAGCTCTTGACGGCATGGGGGGAGATCTTGGCCCCGGTGAAATGGTTGCGGGTGCCGTACAGGCTGTTTGTGAATTGGGGCTCCATGTGACCTTGCTGGGGGATGAGACTATTCTGCGCAAAGCTCTTGAAAATCACGAGCGGGAATTGTCCGTCTGCCAGCCAGCGCCATCTGATAATGATGAATCTCCGGCGGTAGAGGTTAAATCGGCTTTCTCGCGGATTGATATAGTTCATACTACTCAAGTCGTGGAGATGGGCGAGGCCCCTCTTGAGGCGGTTCGTCATAAAAAGGATTCTTCGATTATGGCGGCCTTCAGACTTCTTAAAAAAGGTCAGGCTGATGCCGTGGTCAGCGCGGGTAATTCCGGGGCGACCATGGCGGCGGCCGTGAGAACAGTGGGACGGCTGCCTGGTATATCACGGCCTGGTATCGCTGGAATTTTTCCCACCATGAAGAAGCCTTTGGTGATGATGGATGTAGGTGCCAATGTAGATTGTCGTCCTCTCCATCTTCTGCAGTTTGGGGCCATGGCCGCTGCCTTTTCCAAATTATTGTTTGGCATTGAGCGGCCCAGGGTCGGGCTTCTAAGCATAGGGGAAGAGCGGGGCAAGGGTAATGCCCTGGTCAAGGGCGCTCATGAGTTATTGTCCAAAAGCAGGCTTAATTATATCGGCAACGTTGAGGGACGTGATACCTTTCAGGGCGATGTGGATGTCATGGTTTGTGACGGCTTTGTCGGCAATGTCTGTCTGAAATTAAGTGAGGGGCTGGCCGAAGCCATGGTTGCCATGCTGCGGGAGGAATTCGATAAAAGTTTGACCTCAAAGGTGGGTTATCTCTTGAGCCGCAGTTCATATGCCAATCTTAAAAAGAGAACCGATTACGCTGAGTATGGTGGAGCCCCGCTCCTGGGACTAAATGGTATAGGCATTATATGCCACGGCCGCTCTCATTCCAAGGCGATTAAAAACGCCGTGCGGATTGCGGCAGAGCTGGCTGAGAAAAGGGTGAATGACCATATTATTGACCTGTTGACCAACGCCCTGCCGGTAATGGATACCGTCGTTGCCGACTGATAAAATGAAATCATTTATTTTGGGAACAGGCTCAGCTCTGCCGACTAGAATATTGACCAATGCCGAGCTGGAGACAATGGTGGAGACCAGTGATGAATGGATCTCCACTCGAACCGGCATCAAAAGCCGGCATATATCCGGGGCTGGAGAAGAAACCTCGAAGCTGGCCGGGAGGGCGGCGGCCGAGGCTCTAAAGATGGCTGGATTGACCCCGTTGGATCTGGATCTGATTCTGGTCGGTACCATCTCCAGCGAAATATCCATGCCCTCCTGTGCCTGTCTGGTGCAGAAGGATATTGGGGCGAAAAACGCCTTTGCCTATGATCTGAATGCCGCTTGCTGCGGCTTTCTTTATGGCTTAGATATGGCGGATAGTTATCTCTGCCGACGCCCGGATATGAAAATTATGCTGATTGGGGCTGAAACCCTGTCTTCCAGGGTTGACTGGCAGGATCGTAATACCTGTGTCCTCTTTGGAGACGGGGCTGGGGCCTGCGTGGTGAGCGGCGCGGCACCGGGAAGCGGTATGCTGGCCAGTAAGCTATACGCCGACGGTAATCTCTATAAATTATTATATATGGATTCGGCGAGAGGCATGAATCCCGCACTGGCCAATGCCCGTAACGAGGGGGCGTTTATCAAGATGAGTGGCCGGGATGTCTTTAAATACGCGGTGCGGGCCATGGCCGGCAGTGTTAAGGAAGTTCTTGCCCAGACCGGAATTAAGAAGGATGAAATTAAGTTGATAATTCCTCATCAGGCCAATCGGCGGATTATCAACAGCCTGCTGGAACATTTGGCTATTCCGGCTGAAAAGGCCTATGTAAACATGACCAAATATGGTAATACCTCTGCTGCAAGTATTCCCATCGCCCTGGATGAGGCCAATCGTAAGGGTTTGCTTGAGTCGGGGGATTTTCTTCTTTTATGTGCTTTTGGCGGCGGCTTTACCTGGGGGGCGGCTATTATACGCTGGTAGTCAGGCCGAGCGGCACCCTAACGGCTCGCATCTTTGGCGGGAGGGGAGATGATTCCGTCTCTTTCTGGTTAATATACTAATATACAGTTTGTAACTATTCAGCGTGATGTCTAAAAGTAACAATAACCACTGAAAGTAACAATAACCACTGAACTGTAACTGCTCAGCAGTGTTCCAGGTTCGTTCATTCAGGATTTCGAAGCATACTTTGGTATCCGAGAAGTCCCGAATGGACGAAGATGGGGTGCTGCTGAACAGTTACTACAGTTTGAAATAACGCGGAGATAAATGTGGACTATTTTTTGACAGAA
>CAZZJP010000084.1:0-8111 GCA_964654555.1 uncultured Desulfobulbia bacterium | reverse complement strand
GTCGACGATTTCCAGCTCGTCATCCATGGCCTCAATCATTTCATCGGGATTGTCATCCCCTTCGGGCGGCTGTTTCTCGTCGACGGTCTCTAAATCATCCTCCTGAACTTCAACCTCTTCAAGGCCATCTCCTTCCCTGTCTTCCCTGTGAGTATCTGTTTTATCTGGAGTTTGGCTCGATAGTTGTCCTTCTAAATTATCAATACGCTGGTTTTTCTCCGAGAGCTCTTGGTTGAGGTGGTCAATTGCCTGCTTGGCCTCTTTTAATGAGTCCAATAATTTATTTAACTCTATATTAGTCTCATCATCCTGCAGTTTGGGGAGGAGTTGCTCTAAGGAGTTTAAAGCCTCGTCAATTCCTTGGCCGCCCGTCACTGAACCACTAAGTTTGTGCAGGAGGGATGTTTTACGTTCATCAGAGATTGAGAATATATTGTTACGGTTGACAATAATCCCTTCCGGATTTTTATTTTCTTGGCTGAGTTTTTTAAGCTCACGGTTAAGAGCGGATTTAAGAGAGCTGATACTCTTGCGCCGTTTTTTTACGGCGCTGGGTTCAGTTTCGTTCCATATCTCTTTTATCAGCTGCTCGACCGTAATGGGCTGCCCGTTGTTTAACGACTCCTGGTCGGGGAAATGGTTTTTTAGTGCTGATATAAAAGCGGCTTTTTGGGTACCAGCTTTGCGGGGCAGGTTGTTTAGGGCCTCATTGAGGCCGTTCATGGTTATCAGACTGGGCATGATGGTATTGTGTATGAGGTGGATAATTATTTGTCTAATACGCTTAATTATACTATCATTGTTACGGATTAGTTACCTTTAAAGCAACTTTTCAGCGTGATGCATAGAAGTAACGATAGCCCCAGAGCGTAACTGTTCAGCAGTGCTCCAGGTTCGTTTTTAGGACTTCGAAGCATACTTTGGTATTCGAGAAGGTCTAAATGGGCGAGGTAAGCGTAGACTCCGAGATGGGGTGCTGCTGAACAGTTTTTAAACAAGATGTAACTGCTGTGGCGGAGCCACCTTACTCCCCGCTACAGCAGTTACCATAATATCATGATAAACAAAGGCTCGTTATTATTATGGCACCAATTGTTATTGTTGATTCGACAGTAAAGGCCGCCGTGTGCAGGGAATATTTCGGCGGCGGGGTAGAGGTGCTTTTATGTAATCATAAGCTGCTGACAGCGGTTCATAAATCTGTAAACCGGGCTGAGAACAAGCAGGAATTTGAATTGTCAGTGCTTGATGATGGCCATGGGATTATATCTGCCCTTAGGCGGTCGGCAGACGAAGATATATATATAGTCTTTGATTTTGATGCCGATGCCGATTATACGGCCTGGCTGTTAGCGGCCTTCCGCCGGCAGCAGAGCGGGCGGCGGAAGCCTCTGACTCGTCTTTATCCCGTTGGCATGGGGCATTTGGAAATAGATGATGCCTGTCGTCAGATACGGGTAGTTGAGGCCGAGTCCGGGGTGAATGTCTATGTCCGCCGTCTTTTTGATGCCCGCTTGAGGGCTCATCTTCTCCGTCTGCTTGGCACCTCTAAGGGGCCGGCCGAGCTGCCGCTTAATTTATTTAGTCTGACCACGATATTTTCTCTTGTTGACCGGGACAATGAAATAAAGGCCTTTGAGCCAGTCCCGAAATGGCAGATAATTGCCGATCTGCGTCTCGAGGGCCGGATCTTCAGCGCTCGGCTTGAGGAGGCCTTTGATTTGACTTCAGATGGGTCTTTCCTGGAGGAGTCAGATGCCGGCAGGCTGGCGCTCAGTCTGCGCCAGGATAAATTTCTGGTGGAAAATGTTAAACGGCAGGAGTTAGTGATCCCGCCTCCTGCCCCTTATCAGCTTCCGGAACTGCTGCATGATGCCAAAGTGCTTCATCAGTTAAACCCTGTTGATACCTTGGATATTTTGGGTCGTCTCTTTGACGGAGTAATGCTTGACGGTAAGGTGCAGGGGCTTATCTCTACTCCGCTTGTTGGCGGTGATGAGGAGAGTGTCGCAAACAGCCTGAGGCGTTTTGCCGAGCGGGCGGCAACTCTTTTTGACGGGGGAAAAATGGGTAATGCTGCCATTGAACCCCTGGCTGGGTTGATTTATCCCCTGCGGCCAGCTCTGGAAGGCCGCCGGCTGACAGGGGAATTGACGGAAAATGAGCGGCACATTTATGATATGCTGCGCCGCCGGGCGCTGGCTTTTTTGCTGCCGCCGGCCCTGGGCGAAAATATACGAATAGAAATTGCCGGCGGGCCGGAAACAATGTTTGCCTTTACTCTGCCAAGTATTACCGCACCAGGCTTTTTGGATATATGGCAGGGTAGGATTGCCAGAGGCTTCCTCGAGCCTTGCCCGCTGGCGGCCATTGAGACGGGGGCTGATGTCAGTCTGCTGGATTTAAGGGTAGAAAAAATGGGAGGTATTTCTGCTGAGCCTTATACCATTGAGAGCCTCCTCGTTGATCTGGCGGATTTTTCTATTGCCGCTCAGCGCCCTGCCCTGACAATTATCCAAGCCATGCTGGAGAGTGGTTATATCGACTGTGGCGGTAATGGCTTTTTGCATCCCACGGCTGTCTGTTGTCAGGTAGATGCCATTATGAAACGGGCCTTTCCGCAGATGCAGGGGGTTAATCTTTCCGCCTATATTGAGCAGACTATCAGCGAGGTTACTGGCGGCCGTAAAGATCTTGACTTTGCCTTGAAACAATTCGAGCAGGCCCTGATGATGTATGGGAAGAGCCTGATTAAGCGGAAGTTGACGGTTAAGGTGCGGCCTAGGCAAAGGACTTCTAAACGGATAATTAAGCAGTCGTCTCTAAGGGCTGAAGTTATGGAGGCGGCAGGTTTTACGCCGGGCTCCGGCGTGGCAGGCGGGTCGGAGATGTTACCCGCAGAGACGATAGAGGTAGAGGCAAAAGAGATTATCGCGCCAAGCCCGTCAATGGAAGACTCCGGGGCCGTTGATCTGGTTGAGACGGGGGCGGAGCCTGTTGACGGAGAGGGAAATTTCAAGACTGACGATATGCCAGCCGCCGCAGGAGGTGAGGAGGAGGAAGGCCTGACTGCTGGGGCTGTGTTGGTTGAGGATGGCGGGGAAGAGGAAACAGCCGCTGACAGTTGGTCTGCCGAGTTAAGCAATGTATTGGAAGAGGCCCTGGAAAAGGAGGGGGGTGATGATAAGGAGACGGGCCAGGAGCCGCCCGTTTCTGAGCTAATCGCCACTGAGCAGAGTAAAATTTGTCCGGTCTGCGGGTCATCTATGTTGTTGAAAAAAGATCCATTCGGCAAGTTCTGGTTCTGCACTGCCTTTCCAGTCTGTCGGCATACTGAAAATTATAGTGAGGCTGAGGCCTTAGACATACTTTGTCCATTATGCGGTACGGCCCGGCTGATTGAGAAGCGAACTCCGGCTGGTAAAAACTTTTACGTCTGCCCGGCGGTTGATTGTGAATTTATGGCCTGGTCAAGACCGCATGACGTGCCTTGCCAGGTCTGTGGCTCTCCCTATCTTGTTGAAAAAAAGGGGGCAGGCGGTCGTCTCAGTCTGCGCTGCCCCAGAGCGGAGTGCGATTATACTTTGCCCCTCGCCGGAGGTGAAGCTCTCTCTTCTCCTCCCGTGGATAAACCCAGAAAGAAGATTAGAGTACGCCGGGTGGCCAAGGGCAGCGCCAGGAAACGGGTGCGGGTTGTGCGCCGCAAAAAATAAACAATGGCTCTGTCTGCCTGGGTCGGAGGGTAGAAAATAATTGCCGAGGGCGTATTGCAATACGTCCATTACCAAACGACAGGCCGCCTGAATTAAAATCTCCTGAATATTTTTGTGAAATCGAAATAAGGGCCTGTAAACAACATGACCAATCTTGCCAATAGTTGGAAAAGGAGTTAGCAGCATGCCGATCTATGAATTCTTTTGTGCTGATTGTAATACCATATTTAATTTTTTTTCTGCACGGGTAAACACCTCTAAAACACCACAATGCCCAAAATGTTCCAAGCCCCTCTGCCGTCAAATGTCCACCTTTGCCACTATTGGCCGGGCCAGGGAACCGGATAAAGCTGGTCTGTCGGATGTTGATGAAAGTCAAATGGAGTGCGTCTTGGAATCCTTAACCCGGGAGGTGGAAAATATTAACGAGGAAGATCCCCGTCAGATGGCAGGAGTTATGCGCAAATTTACCGAGCAGACTGGTCTGGCCTTAGGTGACAGTATGGAAGAGGCCCTGGCCAGGATGGAAGCGGGTGAGGATCCTGAAAAGATAGAGGCTGAAATGGGTGATATTCTTGAGGACGAAGATCCCTTAAGCATGTTTGCGAAAAAGACCGGTCGCTTCGTCCGGCGAGCTGTTCCTCAACGGGACGAGACTCTCTACGAATTGTAGTATGGTGATTTCAGTGGTTGGACGAAGGCGCTATGTGGAGGAAATTTGACGCACCGCCGAAAGTACATTATTATGTACATAATAATAACAATATTAAGGTGCCATCATGCCAAGACTTAGAATTGACCAAGATATCAGATCCATGTCTGAATTCAGAACAGGAATTGCTTCTTTCTTGAAACAAGTTCACGATACAAAAAGGCCTCTCATAATTACTCAGCATGGAAAAGGAGCTGCAGTCTTATTAGATGTTGGTGAATATGAAGCAATGCAGGAAAAGATTGAACTGCTTAAAGATATTCAAATTTCCGTTAGCCAAATTAAAAACGGAGAAGGAATTGAGCACAAAAAGGCAAAAGAAATGATTCTTAAAAGAGTTTCAGCATGAAAATCATATGGTCTCCTTTGGCAGTAGAGAGAACCTCTGAAATTGCTGAATATATCACAATTGACAATTCATCTGCTGCTGTAGCATGGGTAGAAAAAATATTTGAAAAAGTAGATTTGTTAAAATTATCGCCACAAATGGGTCGGGAAGTGTCGGAAATATCGAGAAAAGATATTCGAGAAATTATCTTTAGCAATTATCGCATTATTTATCAAATTGAAAAAATAAAAATATCTATTCTTACTATTCGTCATGGTAAACAAATATTACCAATTGATGAGATATTGGAGCAGAAACCGGGGTGTTAACTGAATTAACAGCAAAAAATTGTAAGCGATCACAGGGCACCGATATACGCTTCACAACCCGATGCCTCGCATCTCCGGCCCCGTGTGTGCCTGATTAATGGATTGATTTGATATAGTTGATTATCTGCCCGGCCAGTTGTCTGTTGTCGATGAGAATTGATAACTCGTGATTACGGGCCAGAGCTGAATGGGTAAAATTGTGGCTGCCGACAAAGGAAAACCGGTGGTCGATAATCACAATCTTGGTATGGGTTGTGGTATTGGGAGTATCAAAGCGCACCTTTATGCCGTTTTTTCTTAGGCGCCGTGCTGTTCTTTGATTGTCCTTATTGATATCTTTATCATATCCCGATTTCTCTAATAACACCTTTACTATTACATGGCGTTTTCTGGCCTTAATCAGGTCATTTAATATGATGGCGGCCCGGTTTCGGGGGGATTTGGTGATCTTGAACAGGAACATTGAGATATATATATCTCGATGGGCATGGTTGATAAAAGCACGCAGGGTGTCGTAATAGGCCCGATCTGCCAGCATGACGACCTGCCCAGGATAGGTATTGACGCGTGCCATCACCCGTAGTTGGCTGCCCGCGGATGAAGTCTTGCTGCTGAACTTCAAATTGCCAGCCCTGGAAATGGTTAGATATGGCTTTACCGCCTCAAAGGTGCTGACACCAATGGCCTTGGTGCGCCGCAGTTCCCTTAGGGACTTAAAAGGCCCGTGAACACGCCGATAGCGGATGATGGCCGCCGCCCGGTTTTTGCCGATAAATGGCAGCCTTTGTAATTGGCTGGCGCTGGCGGTATTGATATTGAGCTGGCCCTCTATGGCCAGAGCCGGTCGGCCGGCCAGCCCCAGGAAAAGAAGGCCGGCCAGCAATATTATTTTTATTTGTTTCATGATTAGTAACTATTCACCGTGATATCTAAAATTAACAATAACCAACCAGCAGGCGGTAACTGTTCAGGAAAGCGCAGACTCCAGATGTGTCCAAGATGTGGTTGATAATGTTGTTCAACTATACATCGGTATGCTGGACTCTTGCCTGAATAGTTACCATGATTATTGTTTGGGCCACCAGGCGGGGGACAACTGGCGCATGATGTTGAAGCCGCCGCCCAGAACGAGATTATTAGTTTGGCCGATGCTGTCAAGGTAACGCTGTATCTCGGAAGATCTGGTACCGGCATCGCAGATGATAATCATGGTCTTATCAGTGGGAATCTCTGCTGCCCGCTGCCGTATCTCCACATAAGGAATGGTGAGCCACAGCTCGTTGAACTCATCTTTAAAGAGTTTGGCATCCTTGGGATGGCGGATATCAAGCGCTAACCAGTCCGGCTGGCTGCCGCTGTCCTCCATCCAGGTCAGGAAGAGATCCAGATCAACGGTGCGCAGACGGCCGTCGATAAGGTTGTCCGCCACGTTGGCAGCGGCGTTTAGGGCATCAAGAGCGGTGGCAAAGGGCGGGGCGTAGGCCATTTCCACGTTACTGAAATCCTCTACGGTGGCACCTTTGGCGATTAAGGCCGCCGCTGTATCTATTCGGGTTAGTACCGCGTCGTTCATGGGGCCGAATCCCTGCACCCCAAGTACCTGCCTGGTTCGTTTGTCAAAGACCATCTGCAGGGGAATGACGGCGTGGGTGGGGAAAAAATGGGCGCGGTCGGTCTGGGCGGTGATTACCTGGTCGGCATCAAAACCAGCGGTTAGGGCCGATTCCAGGCTGAGACCTGTACTGCCTATGCTCGACTCAAAGGCTTTCATGATGAATGAACCAACCACCCCCGCAAATTTACTGGGGATACCGGCCAGGTTGTCGGCCACGACCCGGCCCTGGCGGTTGGCAAGGGAGCCGAAGGGGGCCACTACCTTTTGTCCTGAAATTAGATTGGTGGTCTCGATGCAGTCACCGGCGGCGTATATATTGGGATCAGAGGTCTGCAGACGGTTGTTGACGATTATGCCGCCTCGAGGCGTTACCTGCAGCCCTGCCTCCAAAGCCAGGTCGGTTCGGGGGTGGACGCCGACCGCCATGATGACAATATCAGTCTCTAAACTGCGCTTATTGCTGGTAACCTTATATCCCCCCTCAACCTCTTCAATCTTCTGGACGTTTTCACTGACATGAACCTGAATGCCGTTTTGGCGCAGATGGTTGGTAAGCATCATGGCAAAGATACGATCCACGGCTTTAGGCAGGATCTGGGGCATGAACTCAATAATAGTCGTTTCCACCTCCCAGAGGTCGGCAAATGATTCTGCCATCTCCAGGCCAATGGCCCCGCCGCCGATGACCACGGCCCGGCCCACCTGACCTTTGGCCAGCTTGTCTTTGATGGCAATGGCCTGGTGCATATTGCTGACATAGTGGACACCGGGCAGATCAGCTCCGGGGATGGGGGGGTGGTTGGGAGCGGCCCCGGTACAGACAACCAGCTTGTCATAAGGCATGGAGCCTGTTTCGCCGCTGTCGAGACTGGTAAATTCGATCTTTTTGTTCTGGCGGTCAATTTTGGTGACCTCCGTTCTGGTCATTACCTTAACGCCTTTGGCGTTAGTGAAAAATTGCGCGTCTCTGAGGACGTGAAAACTGGTTGAACGCAGTTCCTTTTCATCGGAAACATCGCCGGAGACATAATAAGGAATTCCGCAGCCGCCATAAGATATAAGATTGTCCATATCTATAATTGTGATTTCCGCCTCTGGATTTAATCTCCGCAGACGGCAGGCCGTTTTGGGGCCGGCCGCCACAGCGCCGATGATTACAATATTTTCAGCCATTATATTTCTCCTGTTAAATGATATTTTAAATATAAGAGTTAATGGTGTCACTAATAAACTTAAATTCATATACCGCAAATATTGGGGATGTCAATTTATCCGCTTAAAAAAATAATATTAATGGCTCGATTGTAATCAGAACGCAAGTTTATATGGTGCTATGATGTATGAAGAGACCGGCCATATAAGAAAAATATTTTTGTTGACAAAGAAACAATCGGTGGTAAATTCATTCGCTGAA
>CAZZJP010000083.1:0-8139 GCA_964654555.1 uncultured Desulfobulbia bacterium | reverse complement strand
ACGGAGAGGGATTATGCGTTATTGAATGGCCGAACCGCCTCGGGGATATGCTGCCTTCTCGCCGCCTGCATATTGAACTCACGATAATTTCAGAGAATTCACGTCAGGCCGTGATAAGGGAATTTGGCGGCAGGGGGAACAAATAGATTAATCTTATTTATTCCCTGCCGCCTCAGCCAAAACGGCCAGCAATTTAGATCTGATAATGGGCTTGGTGAGAAAGTCATCCATACCCGCGGCCCGGGCTCGGTCGGCATCTTCCTTACGGGCATGGGCGCTGAGGCCTACAATAGCGACCGGCCTCCCGCCAAGGCCGGCATAATTACGCCGATCCTCAGCCAAAGACTCAATGGCGCGTATGCTGGCCGTGGCCTCCAGACCGTCCATATTTGGCATCTGCATATCCATGAGGATAAGATCAAATTGTTCTTTCTTTAACTGCTCCAGAGCCAGCAGACCGTCTCCAGCCGTCGTCACCTCGCAACCGGCCTTTTTCAACATAATGGTGGCCAGCCGCTGATTAACCAGATTATCTTCCACCAGCAATACCCGCAGGGACAGAGGCTGATCAGCTGCCGCTCTCTGCTGATCGGTCTTCATCATTTTATCAGCCGCTGCCGGCAATTTCAATTTAATGGTAAAGCAGAAGATACTGCCCCGCCCTGGAGCACTTGACAGATATACCCGCCCCCCCATGAGGGAAACCAACTGGCAGGTGATCGCCAGTCCCAGCCCGGTACCGCCAAAACGCCTGGTGATGGTGCCGTCGGCCTGGGTAAATTTTTCAAAAATGGCGTTCTGCTGCTCCAGCGGAATACCAATCCCGGTATCAGCTACCATGAAGCGTACCATGACCCAGTCATCCTGCTCTTTGACCTCTTCCATCGTCATGGTCACTCCGCCGCGGCTGGTAAACTTCATGGAGTTACCAACCAGATTTACCAGTATCTGCTTTAAACGGTTCCCATCACCAAGAAAGGCGGCGGGCAGACGCTCGTCAATCCGGTAATTAAGATTTATCTGCTTATCAGCGGCCGGTTTCATGAACATGGCCGCCACATTTTTAACAATTTCCACCAACGAAAAAATCTCGCTGACTATATCCAGCTTACCGGCCTCAATTTTGGCAAAATCCAAAATATCATTAATCAGGCCCAGAAGACCATCACCGGACTGCTTGACGGTATTTACATACTCCGCCTGTTCGGGATTCAACTCAGTATCCATGAGCAGATCGGAGAAACCGATAATGGCGTTCATCGGGGTTCGTAATTCATGACTCATATTGGCCAGAAACTCACTCTTCAACCGGCTGGCCTCACGCAGTTCCTCGTTGGCCCTTTCCAGATCCTCGGTACGGGCGGCAATCTCGCTCTCCAGATTTTTGGCATAATTTCTATCTTTTTCCTTAATCAGGAGATACTGACGGTGATTATGCTCTATTAATTCATGATGCTGGTAATTAAGCACCTTTATCTCACGCTGTAACTGTTCGTTCTCCGTCCGTACCATTTTCTGCTCCATGAGCAGCAAAACATGAGCGGTACAATTAGGCATCATCGTGGCGGTCAGGGCCCGGCAGGACTGGCAGTCATCCATGGGCGGCCAGGCCAGCAGCACTGCCTCTATCTCCTCCACGACCAGCCCAAGCATGGCCCGCCCCTGGCGGTCAGCAAAGAATAAAAGCCCCGTCGCCTCCTTTACGGCCTGAATATCTGCGGCACTAAAACGATCCTCAAGATCATCAGCGTTAGATGCCGGGCTCAGACCAGTTCCATCAGCCTTTAATAAATAGAGTTCAATATCCGGCATCAGGGCGGCAAAGGTCTGGACAAACTCCCGCTCCCGGGCATCATCGTCCTCCAGACCAACAAAGATATCATCAATCAGGCCAGACATTCCTTAATCCTCTGGTTCATAGAAAGACTTGGCCTTGGCAATTTCTCCAGGCGCGTCCCTGACTATGATTTTATAGTTATCCAGCATGGATTTAACGTGCTTAACGAGATGATTCGGCAGAGGTTCAACTTTATCACGCAGCATGGAGTACCCCATCTTACTGGCGATGAACTCCGCTAACTGCAGAATACCGGTTATACTCTCAGGTCTGATACTTTTATCGCTCTTATGATGAAAACGAATGGCCTTCATAACATCAGAGGGCATATTCCAGCTCCTGGCCAGCTGGTAACCGACCTGGCAATGATCCGTGCCCAGCACCTCCCCTTCACATTCAATAATGGAATTCCGGCCCGGCTGATACAACCGGCAGGCCTGCCGCAGCTTATCACCCGCTACCTGATCAATGGCAATCAGGCCGACATCATGGATAATCCCGGCCAGGAAAAGATCCTCCCTGGCATCGCCGAATATCCTCTTCCCCACCATATCCGTCAGGATGGCCACAGTGGCGGAATGCAGCCACAGCTGCCGACGGGAAAACTCCCCCGCCGGGCTGTCACAGCCGCAGCCGAATATATCCCGCAGGGCCTCCACCGCCACGAGGTTGCGCAGACTCTTCATGCCGACAAAGACCACGGCCTTACTGATGGACTCCACCCGGCCGATGATCCCGAAATAGGGGCTGTTCACCAGACGCAGCAGACGGGTGACCAGGAGGGGATCAAGCTGGATCACCTCCTCAAAATCCTGCATGGTACTATTCTCATCATTCACCATCTGGGTGACCTTGAGGGCGACATGAGGCAGAGTCTTGCTGTCTTTAAACTTGGCGATTATATCTTCGGTAATAGACATATAATTCAATCAGTTTTTGCCAGTTTTCAAACGGCAATATCATCAAGGGCCAAGATCATATCCTCCAGGACAGCAGGATCAAGACCAGCCAGCTCCGCGGCCCGCCCCCTTTTTTCAAATTTGTAGGCTACAGCCCGAAGGCCCTCGAATCCCAGACTGGCAGAGGCACCCTTGATGCTGTGAGCCGCGTCAGCCACCCCATTGCCATCACCAGCCTGCAGGGCCGCTTTAATTTTTTGTAAATCTTCCTGAGAAGAACTGCGCAGCAGGTCAAGCAGTTCCGTTAACAAATCCTGGTCGTCACCGGCTTGTTCCAAGGCAAATTTTTTATTCCATTGCAAATCGCTCATTATGACCTCACAGCTGAATTTTATTTTTCAAGCAGTTACAGAGTTAGGGTAAGTACAGCCCTTGCTGAAGCTCCATATAAATCATATAAAACAATTATCCTGGAGACAAATTTTATTTTTCAGAAAACGGCCAAAGACTGTATCTCAAAAAAACAACATTGAAATTAAAACAAAAAGAAGCTAATAATTAACCCTTTCCCAAACCCTGCGGATGCCTTTTGAAGGGCTCCATTAAGGCCGTCAGGACACCTTGCCTCTGAGCCATAAACCAAGTGAGAGTTATGAATTACCTGAAAAAAATCATGCTGCTATCCTTAATTCTTATCCTCTCCGCCTGCGGGACGGAAAATATTAACAAGGCCGTTGCCAATGGGGCCAAGGCCCTTTCGGGTCATGATTTACGGGCGCTGTTAAGCGGCAGCACCATCAAAAGCGAGGGCTATGGCGAGGAGGCGCGCATCACCTTCTCGAATAACGGCCGCCTCAGCGCTACAAACTCAGACAGAGAGAAAGACACCGGCACCTGGCAGGTCGATGATCAGGAACGTCTTTGTCTGAAATTCAGGAAATGGGGCCAGGGTGATAAGATATGCTACCGGGTATATAAGGAGGACAAAGAGTACAAGCAGTTTAATGACAGCGGCATCCTGGCCTATACCTTTACGATTCTTACTTCAGGCGGGACATTCAAAGAGGGAATATCCTTTAACAACAACACCGGGACTAAAGCCGCGGCCCAGGACAGTAAAAAGTCCCCGGCCGTAACTGATATCCAGCAGCCGCCTGATGCCCCGGCAGATATCAATTTTATCATCCGCCAGAACGCCCATGATTGTCCAGGCTGCAATCTGGCCAGAGCCCGGCTTGCCGGAGCAGACCTCAACAATGCCAATCTGCAAGGGGCCAATCTTATCTATGCCGATCTAAGCGGCTCTTCCCTGCGCCAGGCCAACCTCAGGGGGGCCAATTTATACCGGGCCAATCTCAAGGGGGCGGATTTAAGCGGCGCTGATCTCACCGGGGCCAATCTCACCGAGGCTAATATGAAGGGTACCATCCTGAGCGGTGTTATTGGCCGCCCCTGAAAAGCCCCGGCCGCCCTTTACACAAACACGTATTCAAAGGCCTCACCAATATCATGGACAAAATGGCAGGTCAGACCCTGAATCGACTTAGGTGAGATATCACTGATATCCCTTGAATTCCGAAAGGGTAAGACAATCTCCTTAATATCGGCCCGCACCGCGGCCAGCACCTTTTCCTTGACCCCGCCCACCGGCAGGACATCGCCGCGCAGGGTTATCTCACCGGTCATGGCCACATCGCGGCGGACAACTTTATCACTGAGCAATGAGGTCAGGGCCGTAACCATCGCCACTCCAGCCGAGGGGCCGTCTTTGGGAATACCGCCCTCGGGGACATGGACATGGAGGTCAAGACCGGCGAAAAGCTCATCGTCAATCTCTAATTCATCGGCATGAGAGCGGATATAGGTGAGGGCGGCAGTGGCAGATTCCTTCATCACATCGCCCAGTTTGCCGGTGAGGGTCAGCATCCCCTTGCCCTTCATCTTGGCAGCCTCAATAAACAGCAGGACGCCGCCCACCGGTGTCCAGGCCAGACCAGTCGCCAGTCCCGGCCCCCAATGGCGGGCGCTGCTCTCCGGCAGGAATTCAACCGGCCCGAGAAAACGCTCCACCGCCTTTTCCGTTAATACCCGCCGCCCCTTGTTACCAGCCACAATGCCCCTGGCTATCCCCCGGCATACCGAGCCGATACGCCGCTCCAGATTACGTACCCCGGCCTCCCGCGTGTAAGAGCGGATAAGCTTACGGACGGCCTTCTCCCGAAAGACCACATTGTCGGGGGTAAGGGCATGGGCGGTGAGCTGTTTACTTATCAGATGCCGTTTGGCAATCATCACCTTTTCATCTTCCGTGTAACTCGTAAGTTCAATTATCTCCATCCGATCCCGCAGAGGGCCGGGGATATTATCCATAAAATTGGCCGTGGTGACAAACATCACCTTAGAGAGATCAAAGGGTATCTCAAGATAATGATCGGCAAAGGAAAAATTCTGCTCCGGATCAAGAACCTCAAGCAGAGCGGAGGAGGGATCACCCCTGAAATCAGCCCCCAGCTTATCAATTTCGTCTAACATGAAGAGGGGATTATTAGAGCCCGCCTTTTTAAGACTCTGAATAATACGGCCGGGCAGAGCCCCGATATAGGTACGGCGGTGCCCCCTGATCTCGGCCTCATCCCGTACCCCGCCCAGTGAGATGCGGACAAATTTCTTACCCATGGTACGGGCAATGGACTGGCCCAGGGAGGTCTTGCCCACCCCTGGCGGCCCCACGAAACAAAGGATGGGGGCATGAAGATCAGGCTTGAGCTTCAAAACGGCCAGAAATTCAATTATCCGTTTCTTTATTTTATGCAGACCGTAATGATCATGATCTAATATCTGCTGGGCCTTGTCCAGATCAAGCTGATCCTCGGTGGAAAGCAGCCAGGGCAGATCGAGAATCCACTCAATATAGGTACGGGCCACGGTGTATTCGGGTGATGAAGAGGGGATACGGCGCAAACGGGCCATTTCCTTGTCCACGGTTTCTTTGGCCTCCGCCGGCATTTCGATGCTCTTGAGCTTTTTCTTGAGATCAGCAAGATCAACGTTATCGTCCTCCTCCCCCAACTCCTTGCGAATGGCCTTCAGCTGCTGACGTAAAAAGTATTCCCGCTGTTTTTTATCAATATCGGCCTTCATGCTCTTCTGAATTTCAGCGCTGGCATCCAGGGTCTCCAATTTCTTGTTGATTTCCATGGTTACCTTTTTTAGAAGCTCGGCGACGGGCTCGATCTCCAGGACTTCCTGCTCCTCCTCCAAGTGCATTCCCAGTTGAGAGCCGGCGAGATAGGCGATATGAAAGGGATTTTCCAGGGTCATTATGGTCATGGTCAACTCTTCGGGCAGCTGCGAGAGCTCAGCCATACGTTTAAACTGAGTACGCAAGTTTAAAACCAGGGCATCTATCTCCTGGGTCTTAACCGTACGCATGGCAATTTCAGCCACCCGGCCCTTGTGGTACGGGGCATTCTGAGTATATTCCAATATCTTGATTTTCTTGACGGAACTGATTAAAACGTTATAGATATCCTCCTTGCCCTTGGACATCTTGTGGATATACCCGACGCTGCCAATATTAAACAGATGATCTTCAGGCTTGGGAGAAGTAGTCTTGCCGCTCTTGGTGGGCCGGTGGGCAATTAGAGCAACAAGACGGTCGCTAATCAGGGCCTCGTCGATGAGTTTTTTGGATTCTTTATGGCTTATCTGGAGCGGGAAACCCATACCGGGGAAAAAAACAAAGCCCTGCAAAGGCAGAATTGGCAATATTTCCGGCACCTTTACGACTTCGGGGCTGTCGCCGCTGTTTCGTTCCGGGGTTTTATCATTTTTCATATCTTGTCCAGTCCTTTTGTATTATTTATTTGTAACTATTTAGGCGAGTGCTAAAAAGTTACAAGAATCATCAGGCTGTAACTGTTCAGCATTGCTCTAGGTTCGTTCATTTAGGACTTTGAAGCATACTAACGTATTCGAAAAGGCCTAAATGGACGAAGATGGGGTGCTGCTGAGCAGTTACATTTATTTAACCACTATCTCAACTGTGTTTTGTGTCTTGACCAGAGGCATACGCACCTTTAGAAACCCATGCCGACATTCTGAAATCACTCTACTGGTATCAATTCTCCGCGGCAGAACAAGCTGACGTTCAAAACGGCCATATTCGATTTCCAGCTGATGAACCGTGCTTATGCCTTTAACCGGACATTTTCTCTCCCCTTTGATAATCAGCATCCTGGATTCAACGACAACCTTTATCTGTTGAGCGTCAATTCCGGCGGCCTCCATGAAAACGATGAGGTCAGTATCAGACTCATAAAGATCAATGGGCGGCTCCCAGAGGGAAAATGATGATGAGGTCATCCTGGTAATCACCATCTTACGCATAATTTTGCCAAACTGCTTATCCATATCAACCCTCGATTTTTAAATTCGGAACGTAACTTCAGCAGTGCTCCAGATCTGTGCATTCGGGACTTACAGGCTCAAGCATGGAACAGAAAGCTCCATATCCGCCATAAACCTTTATGTGGTTTTAATCCTTCAGCTTAAATTTTCACACAAAATTATAGCATTTTGCATAAAAAATTAGTAGGTATCTCTACTTAAACTTTTTCTCATAAATTTAACATTTCAATGGAGTAGCAAGAATGACTGCGAAAAAGATATTTCTGCCGGAAAGCGAAATGCCAAGCCAATGGTATAATGTCGGGCCAGATATCCCCAATGGTTTACAACCGCCCTTAGACCCCGCCACCGGCCCAGCCCATGGGGCCTGAAAATTATCCACCATCTTCCCAATGGCCCTCATAGAACAGGAAATGACGGATCAACGCTGGATAGATATTCCTGAAGAGGTGTTGGATATCTATAAAATCTGGCGGCCATCGCCGCTGATAAGGGCCGACAACCTGGAAAAGGCCATCGGCACCAAGGCCCGAATCTACTATAAATATGAAGGGGTGTCACCGGCTGGCAGCCATAAGCCCAACAGTGCCGTGGCCCAGGCCTATTACAATAAAGAGGCGGGTATAAAACGCCTCGCCACCGAGACCGGAGCCGGACAGTGGGGCAGCGCCCTGTCCTTTGCCGCCCATAAATTTGGTTTGGAGTGCAAAGTCTATATGGTGCGGATATCTTACGACCAGAAGCCCTACCGCAAGAGCATGATGCATACCTATGGGGCGGAAATTGTGGCCAGCCCCAGCGAGGATACCGAATTCGGCCGCGAGATGCTGAAACAGAACCCGGATTCCAACGGCTCACTGGGCATCGCCATCAGCGAGGCGGTAATGGACGCCGCCTCCCGTGACGATACCAATTACGCCCTGGGTTCAGTACTGAACCACGTTGTTCTCCATCAGTCCATCATTGGCTTAGAGGCCAAAAAACAATTGGCCA
>CAZZJP010000082.1:0-8143 GCA_964654555.1 uncultured Desulfobulbia bacterium | reverse complement strand
GTGACCCGGTTTAGAGCCGCGTAGCCGCCCTTGGTGAAGGCCCGCAGGATATTCAAAGTGGCGGCCGCAAGGTGATAACCCTTAACCATTCGTTTTGGGTCAGGGGTTCTGGATTCGGCAATAGGCTCCGGGCTGTTGACCATATCGCCCCGGTAGCTGGGGAGTTCAACTCCGTTCACCAACTCGGTATCCGCCGAACGGGGTTTGGCGTATTGCCCGGCTATGCGGCCTACCTTGATGACCGGTTTACCACCGGCGTAACTCAAGACCACAGCCATCTGTAAAATAACCTTCAGGGTTTCTCTGATGCCGGGGGCGGTGCAGTTGTCAAAATCCTCGGAGCAGTCTCCCCCCTGCAGGAGAAAGGCCCGGCCCTGGGCGGCTTCGCCAAGCAGATTTTTCAGGGTTCTGATCTCACCGGCAAAGACCAGGGGCGGTAATTTGCTGATGGTCTCTAAGGAACTTTTTAATCTCCCGGCATCGGGCCAGTTAGGCTGCTGGAGGGCGGAGAGACTTTGCCAGCTTGATTTTGTCCAGTTTGCTTCTTGTTTGCTCATGATGGTGTTCTCCAGAACTTTTTCTAATTCGGATATTAGGATATTAATTAGTCAATGTTTGGGCGAAAATAAGGATTTTCGCCCAAACATCACGTCAGCCTTCCGGGGCGTTTGGTATGGCGCAGGGGCCGCCGGCACAGCATGTTTCCTGGTCAAAGACGTTTAAGATTCTAAGTTCCTGCTCACGGCGTTTTGCCGTGGGAGGCGGTGGAAAAACCGCTGTCTTAAGGAGGTCTAAGGCCTGCTCTCGACTTGGTATTTTGTCCATCCCCAGGGCCAGGACTTTTGCGCTGTTAACTGTCAGAAATTCAGCGTCTTCACCATTGGTTACCAGGGCGTAGGGAATTTGATAATCAGGAATCAACACCCTGGCGGCGGCAATGGCCGGCCGCTCACGGCTCACTAATGAGCCCGGCCCGTAACGCACTACCATAAAATAACGGTCGAGAAGGCGAACAGTCAAGTCAATGGTAGAGGTTACAAAATTTTTATTAAACAGGGTCTCAAGCCGCAGGCGCGGGATGAGTTCTTCCCTGGCATAGCCCTTTTCCTGCACCATGAAGCGGGCTATTTTCTGACGGTAGCGTTCATCGTCGGTATCGACAATGCTGCTGCCGGTAATATAGTCAGTCATGGTGCCGTAGATCAGATGATGGGTTCTGAGATCGGCCATGATATTTCCACCATGGAAAATATGTTGATTGCGGATAAAAACAAGGTAAGTTCACCAGCACCTTAGATTGGAGTCTAACTACGTTCGCTTACCTCGTTTGTTTCTGCCTTCGAGTCTGTTCCCTGTACGTGAGAAGGCTGAAACGGACGGAGGTGAGGCGTTGGTGAACCATTACACCATATGCATATGGGACAGCATCAATTCTGGTGCCCTTGGTGAACTATTACAAGACAAGAATGCCCAAGGGACGCTATCACCTCGGGCATTCGACTACGAAGTTTCTTTTTGTTGCCTCAGGCGTAAGGGTTTACAGCTCAAGCCAGGATTCAGAGAATACTGATTTACCAACCAGAACGTTATATGTTTTGTAATGCTGTAACTCGGTCTTATCTAATTTAGAGGGATCGGGATCATTGCCGTCTATCATACCGAAGATCAGATCAACGAGATTCTGGCACTGACCGGTGGCAATGGCCATTAACTCGGGATCGTAGGAGTTGACAATGGCGGTCTGCAGGCCGTTGTACATCAGCATAATGAGATAGGTGCGGTCAAGATATTTACGCAGGTGGTCGGCAACTCCGTTGGAGACGTTGGAAAGACCGATGGTGGAACTAGCGCCAGGGGCGATATCCTGTACCATACTCATGAATTCCAGACCGGAACGGATTTGATCTACCCCAAGGGTAATGGGGGTGGCGATGGGATCAAAGAACATCTTTTCGTTGGGAATCCCGGCCTCGGACAGGGCCATCATCAGGTCAACGGCCATGGCGGCCCGCTCGTTGGAATCTCTCGGCATGCCGTCCGGTCCCCAGAGCAGGGCTACCAGGTTACAGTTCATCTCGGCGGCTACCGGGATCAGCTTTTCCATCCGTTCCGGCTGGGCGGAGATGGAGTTCATCAGGGCGCCGCTCTTGTTTTTAACCACCTTGAAGCCGGCGGCCATGGCATCAGTGTTGGTGGTATCGAGGCAAAGAGGGGTGTCGGTTACCGCCTGCACGGTCTCCACTACCCAGGGCATTAACTCAACGCCGTCCTTGCGGGCCGGGCCGATGTTGAGATCCAGAAAGGCGGCTCCGGCGGCGCTCTCTTCTTTGGCCATCTCTTGAACAGGGCCAGCCTCACGGGCCTTCATGGCGTTGCCGCTGCGGTTGCCCATGATATTAATGCTTTCGGCAATGGGTTTGATTTGGGTCATTTTGATCTCCTTGTTTTCACGTTTTAAAATGGTTTGAAACTTATTAAACCCGAATTTCGGGATGGTTTGTAAAAATGGTTACAAAAATACAAATTAACATATTTATCGTTATTTAGCCCGATTGTCAAAGTTTTTCGGCTCCCGGCCATTTTTTTTAAACAGACGGTGTCTTAGCGGGCGTAATAAAGGGGATTTGGATGGATAACCACGGCCTCATGGACGTAAAAGATATGCCAGCCCGTCTTCTGGGCCCGGCGGGCGTAAAGCATGAGTGATAATGGGGAGATCCGGCGGCGCGGCAGGCCGATATCATCAATTAACTGCGGCCGGATGATGAGCGCCCCGCTCCACAGCCAGTCCACCTCGGTGTTACGGTTAGGGATGAGGGTAAGACGCCGTCGGGAGAGGGGCAGACCCAGGCATAGTCCCAGGCTGAAAAGTCCACGGGGGAAGGGGCGGGCAACTGCTTCCGGTCTGCCGTAAGCGTTTAAGACCCGCGGCGAAGCCAGCCCCGCCTCTGGAGTGTCGTCCATGAAATTTACCAGAGGCAGCAGGCAGCCGGGCTGGATAACCGCGTCAGCGGCCATAATCAGGATATAACGTCCCGCGGCCAGTTCAATTATCTGTTTATGGGCCTCGTTCTCCCGGCAGCCGGGCAGCGAAAAGATCTTTAAGCGGGGAAATTCAAAAAGTAATTCATCGTCGTTCTCCGTGCCGATATTGGCCAGAAAAATTTCCACGGCCACTGGATCGGCATCCTCCTCTATTGAGCGCAGCATGGGTGCCGCAACCTGGGGGCGGCGGCTGAAGGCGGCGCAGACCGAGATGTCCGGAGTTATGGCGGGCATAATGATTCAGGGGGCAGGAAACAGGAGACTGCCTGCCGGGGGTATTTGTCTGTTTTCATCAGTCTTCTTCCCGCCGCTCTCTGTCCGCCGCCCTCTGCTTTCTATCCTCTGCCACTGAGGGGAAAAAATCCATATTGGTATGGGGCAGAAAGAGAGAGGCCATGTAATGGTTCATGAACTGGGGATTTTCGCTTAACTCCATGTTGGTCATTATGCTGCTGACCATGCCCCTTTCCCGGAAACGTTTATGGTCGGTGAGGCTGATTCTGGCCCCCATTAACGAGGCATTGCCAAGATAATGAAAACGTTCCCGTTTGATATCGGGCAGGAGGCCGATGGTGATGGCCCGCTCCAGGTCTATATAGGCTCCGAAATTACCGGCCAGGATGATTCGTTCAAGATCGTCAAATCCCATGCCCACCGATTCAAGCAGACTGATATAACCGGCAAACATTGCCCCTTTAGCGCGGATGAGATTGTCAAGATCAACCTCGGTGATGACCAGATCTTCGCCGGTGAGGGTGTCAGCAGCCCAGGCCAGGACATACTCGTAATTGTCAATCCCTTCACGAATACGGGGGTGGTTGAGATGGCGGTTGAACTTGCCCTGCTGGTCAATGACTCCGGCGGAGAGCAGTTCGGCCACAATACTTATCAGCCCTGAGCCGCAGATACCGCGGGGCTTGCTGTGCTCAATGGTGATAATCATGGGATCCAGGGTGTCGGGGTCGATGTGGAAATTCTCGATGGCCCCGGCCGAGGCCCGCATGCCGTGTCTTATACCCCCGCCTTCAAAGGCCGGCCCCGCTGAACAGGCGGCGCAGATCATCCAGTCGCTGTTGCCCACGACAATCTCGCCGTTGGTGCCGATGTCGATAAAGAGGGTGAGGGCCTCGTTCTTGTGCATCTGGCAGGCGTGTACCCCGGAGGTGATATCGCCGCCCACATAGCTGGCCACCGAAGGATAGAGGAATAGACGCACCGAGGGGTGGGCGTCTATTCCCAGGGCACTGGCTCTGGTCAGGGGCATCTGATTACAGGTGGGGACATAGGGGGCTTCCCGGATGAATTTGGGGTTCAGGCCCAGGAGGAGATGGGACATAACGGTGTTGCCGGCCGCCATAATATAGGTGATATCACGGGCCGCGATGTCTTTTTGAGCGCAGATGGTGGCGATTATCTTGTTTATGGATTCCACCACTTTGGTCTGCAGGGTCTGCAGACCGCCGGGGCGCTGGGCGTATATAATTCTGGAGATAACATCCTCGCCATGGCTGATCTGGCTGTTATAGCATGAGGCCTCGGCCAGAATTTCACCGCTATTGAGATCTAAGAGGATGCCGCCCAGGGTGGTGGTGCCGATATCTAAGGCGATGCCGTAAAATTGATTGGTGGTATCGCCTGGTTCCACGGCAATTATGCGGTCGGGTTCTTCGGCCCGCTTGCCCCGAAGCATGATAACCGTCACCTCCCAGTTGGCCTGGCGGAGGATGAAGGGTAGTTCCTGGAGCAGGGCCGGATGGTCATAAGTCGGCTCCTCGCAGTCAGAACATCCTTTTTTAATGGCCCGCATGAGGCGCTGGAGGTCTGGGACGTTGTCTTCGGTAGTGGGGGGACCAAGGCGCAGAAAACGTTTTTCCACCGGCGGGTCAATGTCCCATTGCCCCACCAGGGAATCAAGATTGTGGGCTGAGATGGCCCGGGTGGTCTTTGGCCGCCGTTTAATGCCTGTGCCATCGCCCTTCATTTTGGCGGGAATCATCACCGTGAGGTCGCCGTTAACGGTGGAGTTACAGGCCAGCTGCAGACCGGAGGCTTTTTCCGCCGCGCTGAGGGGGCTGGCCTGGACAGTGGGGGCGCGGCCCTCGATAATTTTTATCTTGCACTTACCGCAAACTCCGTTGCCACCGCAGAAGGCGTTGATATAGATTCCGGCCCTGGCCGCCGTGTCTAATAGGTTGTCCCCCTTAACTGCCTTTATCTTGATATCTTCGGGCAGGAAATGTATAGTACTTTCTTCCATTTAGCTCTCCAGAAAAGGCCGCTGCCGGCCTTGTGATTATAATCAAGTCGCGTCGCGGCGATTCTATGATAAAAAATTTTGTCTTTTTGCCGTTGTTGAGGTAAGAATTATAAAAATATTGTAACTATTCAGCATATACCCCATCTCGGAGTCTACGCTTACCTCGCCCATTTAGGCCTTCTCGAATACCAAAGTATGCTTCGAATTCCTAAATGAACGAACCTGGAGCACTGCTGAACAGTTACGCTCTGGTGGTTATTGTTACTTCTATGCATCACGCTGAATAGTTACAAAATATCAATTTAAACAAAAAATGAAATTTACCCAAGAACTAATTAAAATTCCACCCGTGGCCGCCTTTCTGCAATTTGATGTCAAGCTCGGCGACTGGGAGGCGAACATGCAGACGATTCGGCGGCTGCTTGCCCGTCTACGGCCTCGTGCCGGAACCATTGTTGTGTTGCCGGAGTTGTGGGCAACTGGCTTTGCCTGCGACAGAGTTGCTGAAATGGCGGCTTTGACTCCGGAACTGCTCAGGGACATGCGGCGTCTGGCGGCAGATTATGATATTCTGCTGGCCGGATCGTTTATAGAGGCGGACGGGGGGCTTTATAATACCCTGTTTATCTGCGGCGCGGCCGGAGTCTGTGGTCAATACCGCAAACAGCATCTCTTTCTGCCCACGGGTGAGGATAGTTGCTTTCAGCCGGGGAATGATCCCCTCCCGATCAATACTCCCCACGGTCTGCTGGCGGCCTTGATCTGCTATGACCTGCGCTTTCCGGAACTCGCCGCGGCCCAGGCCGGGATGGGGGCGGGGCTTCTCGTGGTTGCCGCTCAATGGCCGGCCTCCCGCCTTGAGCATTGGCGTACCCTGCTGCGGGCCAGGGCCATAGAAAATCAGATTTTTGTGGCGGCCGGTAATTGTTCCGGCTGCCAGGGGGGTATTGAGTTTGGTGGTCATTCCATGATTATCGCTCCTGACGGCACAGTACTCATTGAGGCCGGAGGCGGAGAAGAGGCGGCGGCGGTTAACTTGGATGCCGGGCGGCTGCAAAGGCTGCGGGCTGATTTCAATACGGCGGCCCCCTCTCCTTACCGCTTCAGCGATCGGAATAAGATTTATTCAGCCGCTGATCTGGCCGCTGAATTTAAAGATCTGCGGGCGGCCGGGCGGCGGTTGGTTTTTACCAACGGCTGCTTTGATATTCTCCATTCCGGTCATGTAACCTATCTCGAAGAGGCCCGCCGGCAGGGCGATTGTCTCGTGGTGGGGCTGAACAGTGACGCTTCGGTGCGGACTCTTAAAGGCCAGAATCGTCCGATAAATGATGAGGATAGCCGGGCCCGGGTGCTGGCCGCCCTGGGCTGTGTGGATTATGTGACCTTGTTTAACGAGGAGACGCCTCTGACCCTGATAAGATTATTGCGGCCTCAAATCCTGGTAAAGGGGGCGGATTGGCCCTTAGACAGTATTGTCGGCGGCAAAGAGGTTATCGCATGGGGCGGAGAGGTAATAAACATTCCCTTAGTGGCGGGGTGTTCAACAACCTCTGTAATTGAGCGGATACGAGAGTCGGCGGGGCATGAAGATGAGCATGGAAAAATTTGATATTGCTGAATATATCAAGGTGATGGAGGGCTATCTCGGCGGCCAGGATGGCCCGGCCAAATCATTTTGGAAGGCCCTGAGCTTCGCGGTGGATGCCCATCAGGGCCAGATGCGCAAGTCTGGTGAGATATATGTCAGTCATCCCTGCCGGGTGGCGCGGATAATTGTGGAGGAGTTCGGCATGGATGACCCGGACACCCTGGCCGCCGCTATCCTTCATGACACTGTGGAGGATGTTGAAGCGGTTACCATGGAGAAGGTGGGAGCTCTCTTCGGCCGTAATGTGGCGCTCATCGTTGACGGCTGTACTAAAGTTACCGATTTCAGCGGTGACCGCCAGTCATTTTACCGTATGGTGCATCGAAAATTATTTTCCGGGGCGGCCTCCCGCTTTGAGGTGATTTTAGTCAAACTCGCTGATCGTCTGCATAATATGCGCACTCTGGATTCCATGCCTCGGCATAAAAAGCAGAAAATTGCCGAGGAGACCATTAATATTTACGCCCCCCTGGCCCATGTAATAGGCTTTTTTGGCCTTAAACGGGAGCTTTATGACCTGGCAATTAAATATAAATATCCCCGCCAGAGCCAGAAGCTGGAGGCAAAAATAAAAAAGATTGCCAAAAGGGTTGAGGAGTTTGCGATTCGTGAGAAGATTTGTAAGGTACTGGATGAGTCCTGGATTACCGCTGAGGTCTACGTGGTGGTGAAGGGCTTGTCGGCCTATTTTGATCCTGAGGCCAGGGTTTTGATGAAGGAGGTTGAGACCCCGGTGGAGATAATTATTTCCGTTGAAGATGTCCAGACCTGTTACCGCACCATGGGTATTGTTAATCAGAGCTTTCCGCCCATTCCTCGTACTATTCGTGATTTTATCGCCAACCCCAAGCCCACGAGCTATCAAAGTCTGCACGCCAGAGCTAATGTCAAAGGCCAGACTTATCTTTTTAAATTCCGTACCACTGAGATGTATGAAGCGGGCCGGATAGGTATTGTTAATATGTGGCGCCAGCACCGTCGGGATCATTCCGCTTTTGAGCAGGATATCCAGGAGTTGTTTAACGCCCTGGGTGGCAGCGAGGGTATATCCTGCGCCGAGGTAATAACGGCCAGTGGTAAAAAAGAGATATACACCTTTACCCCCAAGGGGGATCGAATCTGCCTGCCGAGTCACAGTCTGGTGCTGGATTTTGCCTTTAAGGTGCATTCGGAGGTGGGGCTGCGCTGTG
>CAZZJP010000081.1:0-8159 GCA_964654555.1 uncultured Desulfobulbia bacterium | reverse complement strand
CAATAGATCAGGAGAGTACAATGAAGGTAATGCTATTAGGCGCCCCCGGTGCCGGTAAAGGTACGGTCGCTAAATTATTAACGGCCTTAGACGGCTCGGTGCAGATTTCCACCGGTGATATTCTGCGGGCCGAAGTCAGGGCCGGAAGTGAGCTTGGCAAAGATGCCAAGAGATATATGGATGCTGGTGATTTGGTGCCTGATTCCGTAATTATGGGGATGATGGAGAAGCGCCTGCAGGAGCCCGACTGTCAGAAGGGCTTTCTCTTGGATGGTTTCCCGCGTACCATTCCTCAGGCCGAAGAGCTGAAGAAATTAATGGCCCGGATCAACATTGATCTCGATATGGTAGTTAATATTGACGTGCCGCGTGATGTTATCCTTGACCGTTTATGCACGAGAAGAACCTGTAACAACCCCGAATGCCAGGCCATCTATAACGTCAAGAGTAACCCCACCAAGGTGGAGGGTGTCTGTGATAAATGCGGCAGCCCGGTTATTCAGCGGGATGATGAAACCGAGGAGGCCATCAGCCATCGTCTCGAGACCTATAATGAAAAAACGGCTCCTCTCATCGGCTTTTACGAGAAAGAGGGTAAGCTCCAGAATATCCCCTGTACCTCCAGTGATGATGTGGTTAACGCCATTAAAGAAAAACTGGGGCTGTAAAGGATAAAGGCGGAAGGATGACGGATGAAGGCGGGGAAAATTCTCCCCCGGTGGTAACGATTATCGGCGGCGGTCTGGCCGGTTGTGAGGCCGCCTGGGCCGCAGCCGGGATGGGCTGCCGGGTGAAGCTCTATGAGATGAAGCCCAAACGCTTCAGCCCGGCTCACACTATACCGCAGCTTGCCGAGCTGGTCTGCAGTAACTCTTTACGTTCCAATGCCCCTGATTCAGCCGTGGGGCTGCTCAAGGAGGAGATGCGCCGCATGGGCTCTCTCCTCATGCGGGTGGCAGAGGAGTGCCGGGTGCCGGCGGGCAAGGCTCTGGCCGTTGACCGGTTGCAGTTCGCCGAATCCGTTACCCGGTACCTCACGAAAAACCCCGCCATTGAAATTATAAACGAGGAGGTGCGAGAGCTGGCCCCTGATTGCGGCCTTGATCCGTCCTCGCCCCTTATTCTGGCCACCGGGCCTCTGACCACTGAGGAACTGACTGCCTCCCTGGCTCGTTTCACCGGCGGGGATTATCTTTTCTTTTATGATGCCATTGCCCCAATTATTGCCGTTGATTCCCTTGACCGCAGTGTTATTTACCAGGCCTCCCGTTATGATGACGGCCCCGGTGATTACCTGAACTGCCCCTTTGATGAGGAACAGTATAACCGCTTCATCAGGGCCTTGAAAGCGGCGGATAAGGTGCCTTTCAAGGATTTTGAAAAACCTAAATATTTTGAGGGCTGTCTGCCCATTGAGGTCATGGTGGAACGGGGGGATAACACCCCGCGCTTCGGCCCCATGAAACCCGTGGGACTGCCCGATCCCCGCACCGGCAGGGATCCCTACGCCGTGGTGCAGCTCCGTCTGGAAAACCGGGCCGCCACCATGGTTAATATGGTGGGTTTTCAGACCAAACTTACTTATGGCGAGCAGAAGCGGGTTTTTTCCATGATTCCCGGTCTCCAGGGGGCTGATTTTGTCCGCCTGGGCAGTATTCACCGTAATACCTTTGTGCGGGCCCCAGAGCTGCTGAATTGTTATCTGCAGTTTATAGAGCGCCCCGGTCTCCTGCTGGCCGGGCAGATAAGCGGGGTGGAGGGCTATGTGGAGTCAACGGCCATGGGCCTTCTAAGTGGACGGAATGCCGCCTGCCTGGCGCTTGGCCTGCCTCTTGCCGTACCGCCCGCCGACACCGCCCATGGTGCCCTGCTTAATCATCTTACTAACCGGGAGGTCAAGCATTTTCAGCCTTCCAATATTAATTTTGGCCTTTTCCCCCGGTTAGATAAACGGCTGCCAAAAAAACTTAAAGGAAAATATCGTGCTGAGATTGCCCTTGCCTCCCTGGAAAACTGGCTGGCGGCAGAAGGCCGCCCTCTCCCTCTTTGAACTGCTTTTGCTTATGACTCTCTGTCTGCTGGCAAACACCGCCCCGGCCGCGGAAACGGCGGTGGATTACCAGCTGCTGACGGCCTTTGACATACCCGCCCATCTCCTGAAGGGCACGGCCAGTATCACCCTGTCACCTGGCGCCGCCACCGTGGTGCATCTTGACGGCCTGCGGGTGACGGCCATTGAGCTTGATGGTGTCGGGATCAAACCCAGCGGCCCGACTCTGCTCATTGCTGCCTCTGCCTCTGACCGGCGGCTGATTGTTCATTATGAGAAAGAGGTCAAGTCCATTAACGACGGGCTTATAGAGAATACGGGTATCGTACTCAGTGATGATTGGTATCCTCAGCTTGACTTCCCGGCCCTCTTTCATCTGCAAGCCGTTATCCCGGCCAATTTTCTGGCTGTCTCCGAGGCCGACAGTATAAGCACGGAATCTGTGCCGAACAGCCGCTTAGTCACCTTTGAATTTTCCCGGCCCCTGACTTATATTCATTTCATTGCCGGGCCTTATGTGGAGCGTAAGGTCTCCATCGGCAACGGCAAGAGTCTCTATACCTATTTCTTCCCGGAAGACGCGGAGCTGGCGGCGGACTATCTCCGCAAGGGCAGGGCCTATATCCAGCGTTATGAAAAACTGATCGGCCCTTACCCCTACCAGCGTTTCAGTATTGTTGAAAACCGTCTGCCCACGGGCTATGCCATGCCGACCTTTACCCTTCTCGGCCAGGCCGTGGTTCGTCTGCCTTTTATTGTTGATACCTCGCTGGGGCATGAAATTCTGCACTCCTGGTTCGGTAATGCCATCGGGGTTGATTACGCCCAGGGTAACTGGTGCGAGGGTCTGACTACTTATCTTGCCGATCAGAGTTTTGCCGCTGAGCGGGGGTATGGAGCTGCCTTCCGTAAAGGCCAGTTGATTAAATTCGCGGCGGTGAGCCGGGAGCTGGGGGGAACAATTGAGGATTTTAAGGGTGGCGAGGCCTCGTCCAATCCGCGGCGTATTGCCCGGCGGGCGGTGGGCTACGGCAAGGCCTCCATGCTCTTCCATATGTTGCGCCGCAAGGTGGGTGACAGGGTATTTTTTGCCGCCTTGCGTGATTTTTATAGGCGGATGAATGGTAAAATTGCCGGCTGGCGGGATATTGAGCAGAGCTTCAAGAATGCCGGGTCTGGGAATTTAAAGGTTTTTTTCAAACAATGGCTGACCCGGAAGGACGCCCCTGATTTAAAGGCGGAAGATATCAGCTTAGATGAGGTTGACGGCCGTCTGCGGCTGAAATTTACCCTTGTCCAGACCAATAAGCTGCCTTATAAACTTGAAGTACCGGTGTCTATTGTCGATGATTTCGGTACTCGCCGTGAGATCATTAAGTTGACGGCTAAAAGTAAAAAGGTGGAATTTACTCTGGAACAATATCCCTTAAAACTGGTCATTGATCCTGATTATGACCTGATGCGTACCTTAGGCGTTGACGAAACCCCGCCTGTCTGGGCTCTGCTTGCCGGAGCCGATAAGCTGACCGCAGTGGTGGCGGCGGGTAAATATGACCTTTATGCCCCCTATATCAAGGAACTGGAGGGCCGGGGGGCAAAGATTATCGCTGATAATGAGGTGACGGACAAAGAGCTGGCCGCCGGTTCGTTAATTTTCCTGGGGCCATCCGGGGTCGCGGCCCGGGGACTTTTTGCCAATCCGCCCTATCCCGAGACGGGGATGACGGTGGATGTGCGCCACAATCCCTTGAATCCCAAGGCCATGGCGGCGCTCATTAAGGCCGCTGATCATGAGGAACTCAGGGCCGGGATAATTAAATTGCGTTATTACGGTAAATATTCCTATCTCCATTTTGAGGCCGGCCATATTAAGGAAAAACGGATTACCCGCGCCGAGATGGGGCGGCAGTATATTATCTCGGTGGAGCCCAGGGGAGTGGCGCTGCCGGCCACCGTCAGGTTTAATCGTATTGTTTCAAGAATTGTCAATAAACGGGTGATTTACGTCGGGGAGATGCACACCCGTTACGCCGATCATAAACTTCAGTTACGGGTTATCAGGGATTTATGGAATCGCGGCATCAATCTTGCTGTTGGCATGGAGATGTTTCCCCGTTCATCCCAGGGAGCCCTGGACGATTTTGTGGCTGGGAAAATTAATGAGGCTGAATTCCTCCATAAATCAAAATATTTTAAGGTCTGGAGTTTTGATTATCGCCTCTATCGTGAGATATTAAACTTTGCCAGGGCGCACCATGTACCGGTAATTGCCTTGAATATCGGCAAAGACAAGGTGAGCAAGGTTTATAAAGACGGCGGAATTTCGGGCCTGGTGCCGGAGGAAAAAATGGCTCTGCCCCTGAATCGTGACCTTGACGTGCCAGGTTATCGGGAGCGGCTGGCCGAGGTTTTTCAGATGCATCGCGGCAGGCATGGCAATATGAACGGCTTTATGCAGGCCCAGGCCATCTGGGACGAGGTTATGGCGCAAGGGGTGGCGGAATATTTAAAGGCCAATCCGGCGAAGCATATGGTGGTTCTTGCCGGGAGGGGCCATATCTTGAAGGATCAGGGCATCCCGCTGAGGGTCAAGCGGCGTCTCGGGCCGGGGCTGAAACAGGCGGTGATTATTAACTCTGAAGGCCGGGCGCTCAATCCCAAAGAGGAAGATTTCGTGGTCTTCAGCCCGGAGGTGCAACTGCCGCCCAGAGTTTTGATGGGCATCGTTATGGAGCGGGATGAGAAAACCAAAGAAATTAAGATTGCGCAGGTTTCCCGCTACAGTCCGGCCGCCAGGGCCGGAATTAAGGCCGGTGATGTGCTTTTAAAAATGGATGATAAGCCGGTGCGGACAACGGCGGATGTCAAAATTATCATGCTGGGCGAGAAACGGGGTGATAAAATGACGGTTCTTGTTCGTCGTCATCAGCTGATTTTTGGTAATGAAGAGTTGAACTTTACATTACACCTTTGACACGGTGGTTATTGCTGATTAGTAAGTTTACCAGCATCTCATCTCCGTCCGTTTCAGCCCTCTCATGTACAGAAAGTACAGACTCAAGGGCAGAAACGAACGGATCTAAGGCACGGATGAACTCTTACACTATCGGGCAGCATCAACTTTGGTGCCCTTGGTGAACTATTACGCTGATTAAGGGCATTTCTCTGAACAGTTACTAAAATAATCATGGATGACAGCCAATATAGATTTTTGTCTGATTTACGGCAGACGGCGGCCTTTTATAACGTTCTCGGAGTTGAAACTCTGCCCCTTGATCCCAAAATCAAGGCCTTTATGGCCTGCGGCAGTGAGCAGACGGCGGGCCGCCCGCCGTCGAGATCCACCCTTCGGCAAGTAATGCCGGGGCGTAAATCTCAAGTGTCGCGTCCCAAAGAGCTGGAAGCGGGCAGGATAGCCGGCACTCTGGCCGATATTCAGGAGCAGCTTGGGGAGTGTGGCCGCTGCCCCCTGCATAAGGGGCGCAGCCGGATATTTTTTGGTCAGGGTAATCCGCGGGCCGATCTTTTTATTGTCGCTCAATGGCCCGCGGCCGTCGATGAGGCCGCAGGTTCTTTGTTCAGCGCCGCGGAGAGGGAGTTGACCGCCAAGATGCTGGAGGCCATTAAATTAAGTCTTGATGAGGTATATTGCAGTACCATTGTTAAATGCCCGGCCTCCGAGGAGCGGCCGCCGACTGGCTCTGAGATAAAGCGCTGTCTGCCCTTTCTGCAGGCCCAGATTAACGCCGTGAATCCCAAGGTGGTCTGTGCTATGGGCCCGCTGGCGGCTCAGGCCCTGCTTGGAACCCGCCAGCCCTTAGTGCGCCTGCGCGGCCGCTGGCGGCAGCTGCCTGATCTCAATCTGCCGTTGATGGTCACCTTCCACCCTGCTTATCTCCTGAAGAACGAGGAGATGAAGAAAGCGGCCTGGCATGATCTTTTGATGATTCAGCAGCGCCTGAGCTGAAGACGTTCTGTTGATCTGGCAATCCGGCAAAAAATGAAACTGGCTCAAAAAATATATCTATATCTTGGCTGCATATTTATTGTCGCCATGACCATCTTTGGGGTCTTTTCCTATCAGCGTGAGTCGGTGGAGCTGGAGACCGATACCATTCGCGATGTGGTGGTGCTGGGCCGGGGGTTTGCGGCGGCGGTCTCCCATGTCTGGCTGAGCAACGGTGAGGAACGGGCCATGAAGATTATTCATGATGTCAATAATGGCAAATTCCACATTAAGGTACGTTGGGTCTGGCTCGATGATACCAGTGTCCCCCGGTTCTGTCCCCAGGTTGACCGCCGTGTTCTGCGTAATCTCGAGGTGCTGCCTTTTCTGATTGCCAAGGGGTGCCGGCTTAACGGTCAGGATGCCATCTTTGCCTATTTCCCGGTGCGGACTACCTCTTCCCGGCCCGGCGCTCTGGAGTTATCTGCTTCGCTTAATTATCTGCATCGCCAGAGCCGGGTAAATGCCTGGCGCCTGTCTCTTGTGGTTCTTCTTCTCCTCGTGGCGGTTGGTCTCCTGATGTGGCATGTCGGGCAGCGCATGGTGGGGCAGCGCATGCAGCAACTGGTGCGTTTTGCCCGGCAGCTTGGTCAGGGGCAGTTGGATAACCGCCTCTGTCTGGAAGGTGATGACGAGATCGCCGATCTCTGCCTTGAGATGAACCAGATGGCGGAACAACTGCAGGAGGCCAAAGAGCATCTCCTGGCCGAGAATGAGGCCCGAATTGCCACGCTTGAACAATTACGTCATACCGAAAGGCTAGTGACTCTTGGTAAGTTGTCCTCTGGTCTTGCCCATGAGCTTGGCACTCCGTTAAATGTGATTTCCGGCCGGGCCCGGCTGATTGAGAATGAGGATATGGAGCATGAGGAGGTGGTGGAAAATGCCGCTATTATCCGCCAGCAGACCGAGCGGGTAACCAGGATTATCCGTCAGATGCTGGATTACGCCCGCCGGACAAGCCCGCAGCGCACCCGAGTTAATTTACTGGAGCTTATCGAGCAGGTGGTGGTTATTCTTCAGCACAGCGCCCGTAAGCAGGCGGTGGAGATCGTGGTCAGCGGGCTGATAGAGAAGCCGCCGGAGATATTTGTTGATTACGGCCAGATTCAGCAGGTTATAACCAATTTATTGATGAACGGCTTGCAGGCCATGCCCCAGGGCGGCCGCCTGGAGATCAGGCTGGCGGTGGGGGTTTACAGTCCGCCCGCGGCCGGCCATTACAAACCGATGCCCTGTGCGGTTATTATGGTGATTGATAACGGCCCCGGTCTGGAGAATGAGGTTATGGAGCGGGCCTTTGAACCTTTTTATACCACTAAAGGGGTTGGGCAGGGAACCGGGTTGGGCCTCTCTATTGTTCGGGAGATAGTTGTTGAGCATGGCGGCTGGATTACGGCGGCCAATATAGATGGAGGAGCAGGGGCCTGCTTTACCGTTTATTTACCCATGGAGGAGGGCAATGACGAAGCGCCGCATAATGATAGTTGATGATGATCAGGCCATGTGCGAGATGCTGGAGGCGGCTCTGAAGCGTAAAAAATTTCAGGTGAAATGGTTTTTGAAGGCCGAGGAGGCGCTGGTTAGTCTGCGTGATGATAAATTTGATACTGCCCTGGCCGATATAAATATGCCGGGAATGAGCGGTATTGAATTTTGCGAACGGGCTGCCGCCAACCGTCCTGATGTCCCGATAATTATCATGACCGCCTTTGGCAGTCTGGAGACGGCTATTGCCGCCATGCGGGCCGGGGCTTATGATTTTATTACCAAACCGGTGGAGCTTGAACTTCTGGTTCTGGCCTTGGAAAGGGCTCTGGAACACAGCGCCCTGCGGGAGCAGGTACGTCTTTTATCCCAGGACGGAGCTAATCAGTTTTCCGGTATTATCGGCAAAGCCGCGGTGATGGAAAAGTTTTTTGAGCAACTGCGCCGGATTGCCGCCACCGAAACCTCGGTATTAATTGTCGGTGAATCAGGGGTGGGGAAGGAGCTGGCCGCCCGGGCTCTGCATCATGAAGGACGGCGGCAGGCAGCGGCCTTTGTACCCATAAACTGTGCCGCTCTGCCGGAGAATTTATTGGAAAGTGAATTGTTCGGCCA
>CAZZJP010000080.1:0-8192 GCA_964654555.1 uncultured Desulfobulbia bacterium | reverse complement strand
CCATGATGCTGGCGGCGTAATTACCGGCGGTCTTGACATGCCCCACCCCGCCCTTCACGGCCCGGACGTATTTGTCGGTAACGAATATTTTTACCGGATTGAAGCCCTCCGGGTAATAGGCACCCACGGGACTTAAAATAATAAAAAAGAGATATTCCGTCGACGGCCGTACTCCAAGAGCGGCCTCGGTGGCAATCATGGCCGGTCTGATATAGAGGGTCGAGCCCTTGGCCGACGGCACCCAGTCCTGGTCAATATCCACCAGCTTTTTTAAGGCCGTTAAAACCTCATCGGGATCAATTTGAGCCATACACATGCGGGCGGCGGTAACATTCATCCGCCGCAAATTGGCCTGCGGCCGAAAGAGCCTGATTTTATTGTCCCGGCCGCGGTAGGCCTTCAGCCCTTCAAAAATGGCCTGGCCGTAATGGAGGGCCATGGCGGAGGGGTCAAGGCTGAAATTTTGATAGGGTTTGATCTTGGCATCATGCCAGCCCCGGCCGGCGCTGTAGGTCATAACAAACATATGGTCGCTGAACAGACTGCCGAAGCCAAGATCGCTTTCATCGGGTTTTTCTTTCAGCTCGCTAACCGCAGCCCTTGTGATGCTGATTTCCATATTGTCAACTCCTCTATTATTAACAGTCATACCCGGTCAGCCGGAGACGACGAAACATGAAAGTCGCGGCAAGGCCAACACCCCTGGCAGGTGACTTTCATATAAAAGGCTTCCGCTGATTTCTACGGCAGTTTGTGAAGCCCTGACTGAAGTTACAAAATAGTGGGAAATTACCACGTTCGTCTGCGGGCAACAATAAATTTCCCCTCTAAATTGGAAATTCATTGAATTAATTTCCTAAAAAAGGCAGGTTAGATATGGACTGAAGGTTGTAAAATTCTCTGTGGCACCATAAGGCGGCAGGCATACTCGGACATAGTTTTTAAAGACAATTAAATTACGCGTCCATGGCTCCGACACAAATTAAGCATGATGGTTCAGAAATTAAGGGGCGGGCTGTGCCTCTTGTTGGTGGGCGTCAGTATCTTGTACTGTTGACCCTGGTTCCGTTGTTGGCAGTATGTATTTTTTCCTGGGCTGCTTTCCGCTCCGGTTCACCCGGTTTCCGGGTGGATAAAACCCAGCACGGCCTGTATATTTCTGAGGTGTTTAATCATAAAAATCCCGTCAAAAACGGTGATTTGATTGTGGCGGTTAATGGTCGGCCTTATACGCAGGTACTTGGTCTGCTCTTAATCCACACTGGAGGCAGGCAAAGTTCCAGGGCTTCCATCACGGTGCGGCGCGGCGGTGAGACCTTTACTTTTCAGCCGCTCTTTACGCCGCTTACCTGGCCGGGATATTTTGCCGTTGCCTGGCCGCATCTGCTTCTCATCGCTCTGTTTCTGGTATTGGCTGTCATTGCCCTGTATTGGGCGGATTCCAGACAACCGGCGGGTATTTTCTGCTTTATGCTCTGCTGGTTTGCCACCACTATTGCCACCACGCTGCCCTCTCATTTTGGTTTGCTCCAGCCCCGGATTATTTCCTTGAGCTTTCTCGGCATCACCATAAGCAATTGGCTGGCCTTTGGCGCCCTGGCTCATTTTATCTGCCGATTCCCGCGGGAAAGAGATCTCTGCCGGGCAAGGCCTTTGTGCGCCGTGCTGTTTTATCTCGCTCCGGCGCTCATCGCTGTGGTCGGCGCCCTGATTGCGGCGGGGGTAAGGGCTGATTTTTTCGGCGCTCTCCAGCGTTTTCGTAATCTTTGTCTGCCGGTCATTATTGTCGGGGCCTTTGTAAAGCATGTGATTGATCTCCGTAATCTCCATTCCCCCTTGGCCTTGAATCAGGTCAAGCTCTCCCTTGCCGCCTACGGCTTGACCTTTACCCCTTATTTGACCTTGTATCTGCTGCCGAATCTGCTCTTTGATCAGCCCCTTATCTCTTTTCGTATCGTACTGATGGCGGCCATGATTCTGCCCCTCGCCTATTTCATTGCTCTGCTGCGTTACCGACTGCTGGGCGTTGGTACTTTTATCAGCCGTGCCATTGCTTATTTTTTTGTTATTGTCGGGCTTGTTGTAATCTATGCCTTTCTGCTGACGTGTTTGAAACAATATTTCTGGGGGCATGAACTTTTTTCGGAGGAGATGTTCCTGGTCTTTCTCCTCATAGTCGCCTTGGGGCTGAGCCCCCTTGTCAACCGTCTTCAGAGACTCATTGAGCATTATTTTTTCCGTTACCGGCTCGACGACCAGCTGCTTTTTGATTTAAGTAATAAATTGGTTTCCACCTTAAAACTTTCAGAACTTATTACTTTGATCACGGGCGATCTGCCGCGTCTGCTGCGAATCAGCGGCAGCGCTGTGCTGCTCTTTGACGGGAATTACAGCCTGCTCTATCCTGAAGATCTACGTATCGGCTCCGCCCCCTGGCCGCAGAGTCATCTCGTGCGAAATTTTCAGCAGGGAGAGGCGGTCTTCTTTTGCCGGGCGGAGTATAATGATCCTGAATTGAATGGAGAGCTGTCTCAGTTAAATGATGCCGGGTACGCGCTGGCCCTGCCCTTGGGGAGCCGCTCGCAATTAACCGGGCTTCTGTTGCTTGGCGACCGTGAAGACGGAGGCCTTTTTCGGGAGAATGATATTCTGCTGCTGTCCACTTTCGCCAATCAGGCAGCCGTTGCCTTAAATAACAGTCTGCATTACAGATCCTTGCTGAAGAGTAAAAAGCAGCTTGAAGCCATGTTTAACAGGGTGGTTCAGTCGGAGAAGATGGCGGCGCTGGGTGAGATAAGCGCCACCCTGGCCCATGAAATAAAAAATCCCCTGGGGATTATCCGCAGTTCAGCTCAATATTTGGCCGATAAGGTGCGTAATGTTGAGGTAAACCGGGAAATACTGCAGTATATTATTGATGAGGTGGATGGTCTTAACGAGGTCATTAGCAGTGTTTTAGGGCTGGCCAAGTTCAAGAATCCCCATTTGAAGCCCATTGATCTACGGCAGTACACAGCAAAGATCTGCCGCCGCTGGGAAAGTGGCAATGACCATAACCCCAGCATTAGCTTGGACTATAGGGTAGCGGAACGGCTGCCGCTTCTCTACGCCGATCCTCAACAGATCAGACAGGTACTATTGAATCTTCTTCGTAATAGTGAGGAGGCGATAAAAGATGCGGGAAATATTGTCCTGACGGTGGAAAAGGAGGATGAGTTTGTTGTGCTGTGTATCCAGGACGACGGCCCTGGGATTTATCATGAACAGGCGGCTGAGTTGTTTGAGAATTTTTTTACTACCAAGAAAGATGGGCTTGGTCTGGGGTTGAATGTCTGTGAACAGATTATCAGCGCCCATCACGGCTCCATTACTATTCGCAATCGGGCGCGGGGTGGGGCGGAGGCGGTGATTCGTCTGCCTTTCCACCCTCTGACTTTGGCGTCTGAGGAAAATAAAGATACAGGAATAATTGATGGCTGCCAAGATATTGATACTTGAGGATGAGGCGCGTATGCGCCGTCTGTTGGAATTGATCCTGCGGGAACCGGGCTATCAGGTGCGGGCGGCCGCCGACGGCCGGCAGGGAATAAAAATCTGGCGGCAATGGCAGCCTGATTTGGTTTTGAGCGATTTGAAGATGCCGGAGATGGATGGTCTGGAGGTCTTACGGTTTAGAAACGCCCAGTTCCCAGCCGTTCCCCTGATTATTCTCACCGCCTTTGGCACGGTGGAAACGGCGGTGGCCGCCATGAAGGAAGGGGCCTATGACTATCTGACCAAGCCGGTGGATAATAATAAGGTGCTTGCCCTGGCGGCCCGGGCGTTGACAGCCGGGGCTGGCCCCGGCAGGCGGCGGATGATCGGTTCATCGACGGTTATGAAGAAGTTGCGGGCGGAGATTAATCTGCTGGTTAAGACGGATAGTTCCGTTTTGATTACCGGTGAATCCGGCACAGGGAAAGAGCCGGCGGCGATGGCTATTCACGAGGTCTATGGCAGCCGGGATTCCCCCTTTGTACGGGTCAACTGCCCGGCCATCCCCAAGGATTTGCTGGAGAGTGAACTTTTCGGCCATCGGCGCGGCTCCTTTACCGGTGCTGTTGAAGACCGGCCCGGAGCCTTTGTCCGGGCTGATGGAGGTATCTTGTTCCTTGATGAAATTGGTGATTTGCCGTTGAGTCTGCAGCCGAAGCTCCTGCATGCGGTGGAAGAAAAAAAGGTGATGCCGGTGGGGGGCTCACGGGAACGGCGGGTTCGGGTCAAGATTATCGCCGCCACCAATCGTGATCTGGAGGCCATGGTTGAATCCGGTGGATTCAGGCGGGATCTCTTCTATCGTTTAAGCGTCCTGCAACTTCGTCTCCCCCCCCTGCGGCAGCGCCGGGAGGATGTTGAGGAGCTGGCCGATTATTTTCTTAAACGCTTAACCGAGCGTTATGGCGGCAAAACTCCGTGTCTGGATCAAGAGGCCCTGGAACTGATGCGTAATTATGACTGGCCGGGAAATATTCGTGAACTGCGTAATGTTATGGAGAGGGGCTTTCTGCGCGGCGGGGGACATGACTTTAGTGTTGAGTTGCTGCCTGAGATCATAGGGCTGGGACAAAAGAATACGGGGGATGGCGGCCTGGGACGGGATAATTATGATCTTGCGGGCCGGGAGAGGGAGCTCATCCTCCTGGCCTTACGGGAAAGCGGTTGGAACCAGTCACGTGCTGCACAGAAATTGGGTTTGACACGTAATACCTTGCGTTACCGTATCAAAAAACATGGTATCCGCCAGGATGAATAAGCGCCTTTATAAAAAAAAGGCAAAGCCAAATTAATGGCTCTGCCTTGCAAGGGGATGATGCTATGAATTTTAATTTACTCGGCTAACTATAAAGATTTATCAGAGACAGATTTAAATTTGTCTTATGTTTTCTTTTTACGGTTTATTCTTATTCCCAACAAACCTGCTAAACCGGTGCCGAAAAGCAGCATAGTGGTCGGCTCCGGAACTGGAGCTGATTCGTTATTATAGGTGAAATCATCTATTGTAAAATATCCTCCACCTAAAAAATCAACGCGAGTAACATTATTAAAAGAGGAAGCAAGGTAGGTGTTTACGCCAACGGTAACAGCCATCCAATTGGTTTCAGCAACTAAATTCCCCAAATTATCAAATCCTTGTGCTTTAACTTGTGAAGGAGCATTAAAATGCCATCCAGAGATCCAGGCGCCATTAAAATCGAATGTGTTGCTACTTGCAATTGATAGACCTAATGGATTTGTGCCAAAGTTATTGACAATCCCATAATCGCCTGAATGGGCAGGCGTATTATAAAAGTTGTCATTATAAAGGTACCATCCCGCATCCCATGTAAAACCGCCGTATCCTTGATTATTTGTTGTTATATTTTGGACTTGAGATGTTGTTAATCCTTCAAAATTTAAAACCGTTGCATTTGAGATTGAAACCATCCCAAACATAAAAACCCCGGCTGCCAATCCTGCTAAAAATTTCTTCTTCATTTTTGATCCTCCTTGTCATTGTTTCTTTTTGAGGGTTGCCTTTTGTTGAGTTATAAAGCAAGGTATATGCCGCTCTTGATTGTTTTTATAATATCCTTTTATCTCAGCCTGTTATTGCTTGATACATAGTGGCGGTGGATAATGTGTTAGGCCCTGGCGGTTCATATGCACCACCATTATTGGTTCATATGAATCGCTAGAGGAGGCGGGCGGCAAGGAGGCAATAAATTTCTTCATCAAACCGGAAATTCATTGAATTAATCTCCTAAAAAAGGCAGTTTAAATAAAGGTAATAAAATTATAGAAAAACAGGATATAGCGTTATGGGAAAAAAACCTTTAAGCCCCTTGGTGGTTAAATATTTTCTACTGCTCTTTTTTATCACCATCCTTATGGCTGGCCGTCTTTTGTGGCCTTTGGCCTCTACCCTGATTCTGTCACTGCTCCTCGTTAATCTCTTTCGGCCTGTATATAATTTTTTGCACCGTTATATATCCGCTTCATTAGCCTCTCTGCTCACCTGTTCTCTCATCGTGATTCTGGTATTTGTACCCCTCTTCTTTTTTGTTAATGCCCTGTCAAGAGAGGCGGCGGCCTATCTGCAATATATTCAGGAGATGCATCTTGGCGTTAAAATTAAAGATTTTTTGCAGCACAGCGCCATGCTGGACCGGCTCCAGAGTCGTTTCCATGCCCTCGGTATCACCTTTAATCCCGATACCCTCAGCCAGGAATTAAATAATTATGCCCGGATAATGGGAATGTTCCTATACGGCAAGGCCAGTGCCTGGGCGGCTAATATCGTTAATTTTGTTATTGATTTCGCCCTCATGGTCTTGATAAGTTTCTTCCTGTTGATTGATTATGAGCGGCTGGTGGATTTTGTGAAGCGCCTTTCGCCGCTGCCTGATGAGCAGGAGGAACAATTAATCGGAAAATTTCAGGGTATATCCCAGGCCATTATCCTTGGCAACGGTATTTGTGGCATCCTGCAGGGGTTGGCCGGCGGGATTCTTTTTACCTATCTTGGAGTTAACGCCCCCATCCTCTGGGGTGGGATTATGGCGGTTATGGCCTTTTTGCCCATTGTCGGCATCGGTATTATTCTGGTTCCCACAGCTGCCTTGTTTTTTGTTAAGGGGCATCTCGGCCTGGCAATTTTTATCATGATCTTTTATGTCATCACCTCCATCTCCATTGATTCGCTCTTAAAGCCCAAACTGGTGGGGCGCCAGATGAAGATGCATACCCTGCTGGTTTTTTTATCACTCATCGGGGGTTTAAGTGTCTTTGGGGTTTTGGGAATTATTTACGGCCCCCTGATTATTACCGCCTTTTTGACCATGGCCGATATCTACACGAAAAATTATGATTCATATGTTAAGAGCACGGGCCGGAATGATTAATCTTCATTCCGCCCGTCCTGTAAATTCCATGCGAGTCAGCGTGGTTACATTCCCTGTCATAAAACGGTTGCTAGTAATTTTCGTACTTTTGGTTATTTCCTGGCCTATGGCCTCTCCGTGCCAGGCTGCCGGACTAACGGCTTTGAGGACGCGGGCTGCGGCTGGTGAAGCTAGAGCCCAGGTGGATTTGGGGCGAGCCTATGAAAGCGGCCGGGGGGTGAAGAGGAATCTTGCTCTGGCCGTGCAGTGGTATAAAAAGGCGGCGCGCCAGGGCTATGCCAGAGGGCAGCGGCCCCTGGGGGCCATGTATGAGCTGGGCCTGGGGGTTAAAAAAGATTTTGAAAAGGCCGTTTCCTGGTACCAGAAGGCGGCAGGGCAGGATTTACCGAGGGCGCAGGTTAATCTGGGCTTGATGTATGAGAACGGCAGGGGAGTGGGGCGGGATTATAAGGAGGCCCGGCGGTGGTATGAAAGGGCGGCGGCCCATAAATACGCCAGGGCGGATGTCCAGCTTGGTCTTTTGTATGAGGGTGGTCTTGGGGTGCAGCGGGATGAGCATAAGGCCCTGAAACTTTATCTCCTCGCCGCTCATGATCGTTACAGCCGCGGGATGTTTTATGCCGCGAGACTCTATGAGCATGGCCCGTCGGATTTGCAAGATAAGGATAAGGCTCTGTATTGGTATAAGAAGGCGGCCAGGCATTATGACCCGGCCCGCCGGGCCTTAAAGAAATTGCATACCAAGTCAGGGGGCAAGGCCAAGGTAAAGTCCAGCAAGGTGCGCAAAAAAAAGCGTAGCGCTGCAACGCACGGGCAGGCTCCGCCCCAGGCCTCGGGAGTGGCGGAGTTTGAGCGTCTGGCCTTGAAATACATGACTGGTGATGGGGTGAATCGTGATTCGGCCAGGGCGGTATCATGGTACGAAAAGGCGGCCTTGTTGGGCAGTGTTGAGGCCCAGAATGCCTTGGGACGGATATATACCGAGGGGGCGGGCAGTGTCAAACGTGATTTGAACCGGGCCGCCTTCTGGTTCAAGATGGCCGCCGCCTGGCAGGGCAGCGTGGAGGCCGAAAACGATCTCGGAGTGATGTATCTTCAGGCTGATGGGACGAAGAAGGATCTGGGCCGGGCCGCTCATTGGCTGCGGCTGGCGGCCGAGGCTGGTAACCCGGTGGCGCAGAATAATCTGGGGCTGATGTATGCCCGCGGCGCCGGGATGCGCCGGGATATGAAAAAGGCGGCTCACTGGTATGAGGAGGCGGCGAAACAGGG
>CAZZJP010000079.1:0-8213 GCA_964654555.1 uncultured Desulfobulbia bacterium | reverse complement strand
TTTCATGACGTACTCCTCCTTTCATTAGACTACAGAACTTTTTTAGTCCCATTACAGGACTCCCTTTTGACAAACAGGGTAGCAGTCTAAAAATAAGTTTTGATTAGAATGCCGTTTGTTCTTTATGAGAAATAAGAGGAATAATGTAACTTCAGCTGCCCCCAATCTGGAGTCTGCGCTTTCCTGAAGTTACAATACAGTAGTGTTACTTTTAAGTATCACGCTGCATAGTTACGAAATAATTGGAGTGAGGAGTGAGAGACTGCTTTTTGTTTTCCTCGGATGGTCGAGGTATTGTCGTATTCGATAAAAATTAACTGGGCGGAGATGGGGTGGCACTGAAATAGTCAGGTAGAATTTATCCTGTTCCGCAGGGCGCAGGCCTCAATAATTGGGGTCACCGCCCTGGGCACCATGTGTTTCCATGGCCGGCCGCTGATTATTCTATGCCTTAGGTCGCTGCCGGTGAGGCCCTTATCTTCTATGGGCCGCTGCCACATTACCTCGGTTTTCAGCCCCTGGGAGTTAAACAGCTCCAATTTACGCTCTCCCCAATTATCGTATATGGTGAGAAAAAACACGGCATCAAGGGGGACATAATAGCGGTAACGCTCAGGGAAGTTTATGGGCAGCGGCACAACACTGAATTCTTCATCCTGTAGCCCGGCGGCCCGTAAGGCGGCGTGAATCATAAGCTGCCGTTCGTAATAGGTAAAGGGGTTGGCCTCCGGCAGATGACGATGATTATCCGTATTGTCGAGGCTGGTGGCCAGGGGCTCAGGGTTGGTGATGCCGATAATCAGGTGGTCACAACGTTCATATCCGGCCAGAAGATAACGGAGATGATCGTTATGCAGACCCTGAAAACGACCGTGAATGACACCTTCTTTCATAGTTGGAACGGCCTTCTATCGCCGGGCCAGAAGGGTTGATCCCAGGGAGTATCCATCAGCCCGCGCAGCTTTACGCGCTCAAGGGCGTTTAAAACCACATACATAAAATCCTCGCCCCGCAGGTGGCCCAAGGCCCCGCCGGCGCAGGATATTTCATCAAAACTCCGCACTCTGTCCAACCGGGCGCCGGGGCCGCTGATCATAATGGGCACCGGTTCTCCCGAATGAATGAGCGGCCCGCTGCTAGGGGTTGAATGGTCAGCGGTTACGATAATTACATTGCCGCTCGTCGTTAATTCATTCATAACCTCACCTATGCCCCGATCCAGACTTTCGATGGCCCGTACTTTATTGGCTGGAGATTTGGTGTGGGCCGCCGCGTCTGGGGCCTTACTGTGGACATGAATAAAATCATAAGATGGGTCGGCCCGCCCGGCCAGCTTGAGCCGCGCGCTTAGATCCTGGCCTGGCTCCCCGCAGTCAGAGACGTTTAGATGATCCAGACCGATATATTTGGCCAGACCTTTGTAGACAAGTCCCGCCGAGATGGTCAGGCCCTTGAGCCCCCAACGCTGGCTAAATGGTTGGACATTCCGGTTTCGGCCCGCCCGCTGAGTAACCAGGAAGTTTATGGGTACTTTTCCGGCCTGTTGACGGCTCAGATTTACGGGATGCCGCCGCAATCTTTCATATATCGTCAGCAGATAGGTCTTTAAGGCGGCGGCGGTTTCGGCGGCCCATTCTCCGCCGTCCGCCCAGGCCTCCGGTTCAATAAGATTCATGCCTTCGCAGATGGGAAAGGTATCCGTGATCCGTGCTGAGGCCTGGGGGCCGAGGCGGATAATACCGTCCAGGCCGTGGGTGGGGTGAAAGCTGCCGGTCTGGGTGGTGCCGGTATGGCTGCCGACGGCCTTAATCAGTTCTTGAATCTCCTCTGGGGCGGCCTCTGGCCGGTCTTTGTTGAGGACAAGCGAGCCGGATTCATCAGGTCTCACCGAGGCAAAATGAGTTAGGACGGCCACTTCCTCATGCCCCATTTTTATTCCGGCGCCCAGGGCCTCTAACAGGCCGCGGCCCGGCAATTCATCCGGGCTGTAGCCAAAAATTCTTAGATGGGCATTCTCGCTGGGCAGAGCGGCGCCTGGGCGCAGGGCGCTCAGCAGTCCGCAGGAACTTTGTCCGGCAAGTTTGTCAAGACTGGGGGTGGCGGCGGCCTGGAGCGGCGTCAGACCGCCAAGTTCTTTATGCCCCCGGTCACCGAGGCCGTCTAAGAGAATCAGTATGCAGCGCCTGGTATTCAATTTGTTTAGTTCGGAGCGATAACGGCGGTATCAGTCAAACCTATAATCCCGCCCCAGTTAATCAATATTAACGATTGGACATCATTGGCTGAATAGGGCAATTATCAAGCCATGAAATTCGATATGCATGTTCATACCACCTTGTCGCCATGTAGTCAACTTGGCTTCTCTGAGCTGCTGAAAACCGCCTGTGACAAAGGACTTGACGGGGTTTGTGTTACCGATCATGACACCATGTCTTTAAGGCGTACGGCTGCCGAAGGCCGGCAGGATAATGGTCTTTGTCTGATTATCGGCATGGAATATACCACCCTTGATGGCGATTTTCTGCTTTTTGGCCCCTTGCAGGATCTCAGACCCGGTCTTGCGGCTCCGCGGCTTCTTCGGCTTGTGGATGAGCGCGGCGGGGCAGCCGTTGCCGCCCACCCTTTCCGCCGGGGTCGTAAAACACGGGAATACCTGGTTCGAGAGGGCTTGTGTAATATTGTCGAGGGGATAAACGGCAGGAATAAGCAAGAGGAAAACAGGCAGACGACGATTTGGCGTGACCATTATGACGTGGGCCTTATCGGTGGCAGTGATGCCCATAGTGCTGCGGAATTGGGACAGTCAACCACCACCTTTCATATGCCGATTCACAGTTCCGCTGATATGGTCAAGGCCTTGAAGTCAGGGAAGTTTACTATGAATGGAAGCATTACTCAAGAAACGGTGGACAACTGTGCCGACAGTAAATTAATTGCGGCAATATAAGTTATGGGAGAAAATTATTTTGACTGATGAAAAAATTGTACGATTAACCCAGACCGTCAAGGGGGCGGGCTGTGCCGCTAAACTGCCGCCCGGTGATTTGGATCGGGCTTTGTGCGGTCTGGATCTGCCGGTGGATGATAATCTCATTGTCGGGCTTGAACGAGCCGATGATGCCGGAATTTACAGGGTCTCTGATGATCTTGCTCTGGTGCAGACCCTGGACTTTTTCCCGCCCATGGTTGATGACCCCTATTCCTTTGGCAGAATCGCCGCTGCCAATGCCTTGAGTGATGTTTACGCCATGGGCGGAACGCCGAAAACGGCTATGAACATAGTCGCTTTCCCTGCCAAAACTCTGGATATTGCTGTTTTACGCGCCGTGATTGACGGCGGGCTCTTTACTCTGCGGCAGGCCGGTGTGGTGCTGGTCGGCGGTCATACCGTTGAGGACGATGAATTGAAATACGGGCTTTCCGTCACCGGTTTTATCCATCCGGAGCGCATTCTTACCAAAAAGTCACTAAAGGTTGGCGATAAGCTGCTGCTTACCAAAAGGCTGGGAACGGGGATTGTATGTACAGCTATTAAAGCTGAAATGGCTGGGGAGGCTGTCACTCAGCAGGCGATTGAGTCGATGATGACCCTGAACCGGGAGGCCGCTCTTGCCATGGATGATTACGAGATCAGTGCCTGCACGGATATTACCGGTTTTGGCTTTCTGGGTCATCTTGCCGAGATGGTGGTGGACTCCGGGGCTGGCCTGCGGATTAATTCGGCGGCGGTTCCCGTGTATCCGGAGGCCCTGGAATGGGCCAATATGGGCTTGATTCCGGCCGGGGCACACAATAATCGTACCTTCAGGGGGGAGTTTGTCATCTTTGCCCCTGATGTTGGACAGGAAATACAAGATGTCTTTTTTGATCCACAGACCTCGGGCGGACTGCTTATTGTGGTGTCTGCTGCTGAGGCTGCCGCCTTAAGAGATGATTTACGGGTACGAGGCGTACAGGACGCGGCCATTGTTGGTGAAGTGGTGGCTGAGCCGCAAGAAAAAATCATCGTGGAATAATGAAAGTGAGCTGATTATGAAAGATTTAAATTGCCGGGGTCTGACCTGCCCGGCTCCGGTGCTGCAGGTCAGGGAGTTATTAGATAAGGGAACGCCGTCTGTAATTTCGGTAATTGTTGATAATAAAGCAGCCGTGGAGAATGTTCGCCGTTTTCTTGAGTATAAAGGACTTCAGGTGCAGGTGGAAGAATTTGGGGCTGATTTCCGGCTGGTTGGTACGGCCATGGAGGGTGCCTGTGAGATAATGCCGGACTTGGAAGCGGTAAATCCGGCGGTTAGGAAGATCATGGTTATGGTGGGGACAAACCGGTTGGGGCATGGCGATGAGGGCCTGGGAAAGGCCTTGTTGATAAACTTTATAAAAACTTTGCCGGAGATGGGAACAGATCTCTGGCGCCTGATTTTTGTTAACAGTGGCGTTTCTCTCACCGCTGAAGGCTCCGAGGCGGTGCCTGTTCTGCGGCAGCTTGTCGAAGATGGGGTTTACATTATGGTATGTGGTACCTGTCTGGAATATTTCAAGTTGATGGATAAGAAACAGGTGGGTGAGACGACCAACATGCTTGATATTGTTACCAGTATGCAACTGGCTGATAGTGTTATTAATATTTAAGGACGTGAAAAAGAACGGAGAAATAAAAAAATGAAAAAAATAAACAGGCTGTTTCTTTTAACGGTTTTGATACTTGCCGCGGCGCCGCCGGTTTTTGCCAAAACGGTGACGGGAATTATTAGTATGGACTTTGATCTCTCTGCTCAGCCAACAGCCAAGGAGGTAAGACTCTGGATTCCTTACCCGGTTTCCTCTCAATACCAGGATATAAGCGCGGTCAGAATAAAGGGCGATTTCGCGCGATCCGCGGTTTATACCGACAAAAAATATCAGACCCCCATCCTTTACGCTCAATGGCCGGCCGGGGCCAAAAAACGCCACCTGAGTTTCTCTTTCAAGGTAGTGCGTCAGGAGGTCAGCCGCCGTGATTTTCCCCAAAAAGAGGCGGCCTGGGATCCAGCCGATTATGCCATGTGGCTGGCACCCTCAAGCCTTGGCCCCATTGACGGCCCGGTAAAATCTCTTGCCGATTCTATTGTTAAGGGTAAAACCACGGTGCTGGCCCGCGCCAAGGCTGTCTACGACTGGATCTGTGATAATATGTATCGGGAACCGAATACCATTGGCTGCGGCATAGGTAATGTCTGCGCCTTGTTGAAAAGCAGAGGGGGGAAATGTACCGATATTCATTCGGTATTTGTTGCCCTATGCCGGGCTGCCGGTGTCCCGGCTCGTGAGATTTTCGGCATTCGTATAGGCAAAAAATCCGGGCAGGATATCACTAAATGGCAGCATTGCTGGGCGGAATTCTATCTGCCGGGGTATGGCTGGGTGCCGGTAGACCCGGCTGATGTCCGTAAATTGATGTTGAAGAAGAAATTGCGGCTTTCTGATCCGGAAACCGTTAGGCTGCGCCGTTATTTCTGGGGCGGCTGGGACGCCTATCGGGTCAAACTGGCCCTGGGACGTGATCTTGTTCTCAATCCGCCCCAAAAGGGGGCGCCCTTAAATACCTTCGGCTATCCATACGCCGAGGTGGGCGGGAAGCCTCTTGATTTTTATAATCCCGCTGCCTTTAAGTACCATATTACTAGCTACAAAGTGGGGGCGGCGGGCTATGCCCTTCTGCCGGCCAGGGTTCAGAAGGGCATTTGAGATATGAGAAATCAGAGGCGTCTGAATTTAAAGCGCGAAAAATCAAATAAGTCCCCTGCCTGCCGTACGCCTGTTGATATCGATCAATGGCAAATTATCTAAATGAGGTAATCATGAATTCAAAAAAGTTTGAGGTGACAGCCTGTCCCGAAATGTGGGAAAGCCTTGGTATGGATGTGGCAAGGTTTGACAAGGCCCGCCAGATGTTGGGTGAGACCTATGACAAGCTGTTTCTCTCCCAAAGGGGGCGGCCGGAAAAAATGGCCTATTTTGATGCCGTGATCTCTGAGATATTTGGGGGCCGGATTAAGGAAATTCTAACGGTCAAAAAGTCCGGTAAACCAGTGGTGGGCACCTTCTGCGTCTATATTCCCGAGGAAATCGTAGTGGCGGCAGGGGGCGTCTGTATTGGACTCTGCGGCGGCTCGCCGGGCTCCATCCCCGATGCCGAAAAAATTCTGCCCCGCAATATCTGTCCTATGGTCAAATCAGCTTACGGTTTTAAGGCCGGGCGTATCTGCCCATACTTTCAGGTGGTGGATTTTGTCTATGGTGAGACCACCTGTGACGCCAAGAAAAAGACCTGGGAAATTCTGGATCGTCTGGTACCCACCCATGTCATGGAAATTCCGCAAATGAAAAGGGCTAGAGATCGGGCTCTGTGGTTGGAAGAGATCAAAGATTTTAAGGCCAGGGTGGAAGAGGTCAGCGGTAGTGCGGTATCTGAGGATAAGCTGGCCGGAGCCATCAGGCTGATTAACCGCAAACGGCTGGCCCTGCAGCGCCTGACTAAACTGCGTGCCAGTAATCCTGCTCCCATCAGTGGCAGAGATGCCCTGTTAATTGAGCAGATTGCCTTTTATGATGACCCTGAACGTTTTGCCGCCAGGGTCAATGAACTCTGTGATGAACTAAAGGCAAGGGTGGAGGAGGGCCTGGGCGCGGTTGGCGCTGAATGCCCCAGGGTCATGGTCTCCGGTACCCCCATGGCCCTGCCTAACTGGAAAATTCATAACCTTGTAGAGAGCGCCGGGGCCGTGGTGGTTAACGAGGAATCCTGTATTGGCACACGTTATTTTAAGGATCTGATTGACGAGGACGGCGGCTCCATGGCTGAGCAGCTGGCCAATCTCACCGACCGTTATATGCAAATCGACTGTTCCTGCTTTACCCCCAATGATGAACGGGTAGATCAGGTTCTGCGGGAATATCGGCAGTCAAAGGCCCAGGGTATTCTCCATTACTCTCTGCAGTTCTGTCATACTTATAATATCGAGGAAATTAAAATTCGTGAGGCCTGTGAACGTGAGGGTATTCCCTATCTCGCCATTGAAACAGATTATTCAGCGGAAGACGCGGGGCAGCTGCAGACCAGAATCGAGGCCTTTCTGGAGCAGATCGGGGATTGAATATGGCGGTTGGTATTGACCTGGGCTCACGTACCATTAAACTCGCTGTTATCAGGGATGGTGGGATTATCGATGAGCAGCTCGCCGAGAGTGGTTTTGACCCCTATGCCCAGGCGCGGGGCATGCTTGAAAAATATGGGGCCGAAAAAATTGTCGCTACTGGTTACGGCCGTCATCTGGCCCGTGAACATTTCGCCCATGAGATCATCACCGAGATCAAGGCCCACGCCCTTGGAGCCCGTTATTTCTTCCCGCTCTGCCGTACCGTGATTGATATCGGAGGTCAGGATTCCAAGGTGATTGCTCTGGATAAAGAGGGTCGGGTGAGTAATTTTCAGATGAACGATAAATGCGCTGCCGGCACCGGCCGTTTTTTAGAGATCATGGCCGCGTCCCTGGGTTTTCGTCTGAACGACTTCGGGGCGGCGGCCCTGGAGTCGAAGACGGAGGTGACGATAAATTCCATGTGTACGGTTTTCGCCGAGTCCGAGGTTATATCCATGAAAAATCGGGGCATCCCGGCAGTGGATATAGCCAGGGGCGTTCATCATTCCGTGGTCAGCCGTCTAATCACCATGCTTGAGCGCCTGGGCTGTGAAGGGGAAATAGTTTTTTCCGGCGGCGTGGCCCGTAACCCCTGTATCGGCTATATGCTGCAGGAGCGTCTCGGCGACCGGGCGCAGATAATATCCCCTGCGGCTCCCGACCTGATGGGAGCCGTTGGCGCGGCTCTGTACGGTACCGGACAAAGGGAGCGGCATGAATTACCCCTTGTTAAACAATAGTGCCCACCAACAATTTTTCGCAGAAACTGATTACCATTCTTGTGGATATCAAATCCAATATAGTGCATACTTTTCATAAAAGACCTCATTGTGACCTATGATCCTGTGAGTTCAGCTACATTGCCGGCTTCTATGCTATTCTACCACAGAAGGTCTCTTTTCGTTTTCATTCCTCTACTTATGCATTCAAACAGTACGCTAACGGCTATGAAGAAGTTTCTGATGTGTTAGACAAGGCGTATATCAAACCCTCCAAAAAACCTATAATTTTTCAGAACTGACTTCAGTGATTATA